>SLDF01000126.1 GCA_007125435.1 Saprospiraceae bacterium | reverse complement strand
TTAAAATCGACGAAGGAGATTCACGAACACAAAAAAAGAAAACAAAACAGCGTGAGTAAATGGCTTCAAAATAAGTCGCTTTGCTTGATTTTGTTCAATCACCGTAGGGTTGACTATGGCTCATTGACAAAATCACTTATTTTTTCACCATTTTAATCCTCATTACGAATCTCCAATGCATAATCCGGGTTAAAGTTTTTGCTAAAATTACCATGGGGTTCTTATGCTTCGTGTTTTTTCTTCAGTATTGCATCAGCGCTGCGGAGCGGGTGGCGTAGAGAAGCGGAGCCAGACTCGATGTAGCAATTGCGAAATCGAGGCCGAGCGAATAGCGAGCCCCGAAGCATAGCGACCACTTTAGCATAGCCCATCATTTATGTGGGGTATGCTAAAGTGGTGATGCCCAAGAACTAAAAATGATTAATCCTACTCCTCAACCGATTATACTATAAAATATCGCAGTCTTAACCCTGGCTCATTACTAGAGTGAGCCTTGAGTGTTACATCATCTCAAAAATACCTGCTATGCCCTGTCCACCTCCTACACAGGCTGTGACCATACCGTACTTTTGATTTCTGCGTCTCAGCTCGTGAAACAATTGCGTGCTAAGCTTAGCACCCGAACAGCCCAATGGGTGGCCTAAAGCAATGGCGCCACCGTTTACATTGACGATGTCAGGGTTGAGCCCGGCTTCTCTGATGACGGCCAGAGACTGTGCGGCAAATGCCTCATTCAGTTCAATGACGTTAATGTCGTCCAGCTTAATACCAGCCTGCTTTGTAGCCTTTGGTATGGCGGCACATGGGCCAATCCCCATGTAAAGGGGCTCTACACCGGCAACAGAACATGAGGCAAGTCGGGCTATCGGCTCGAGATTGAGCTGCTTGACCATATCTTCGCTCATGACGAGCACAAATGAAGCTCCGTCTGATGTCTGAGATGAATTACCTGCTGTCACAGAGCCGCCATTGGCAAATACTGGTCTCAGTCTGGAGAGCGCTTCTACGCTTGTATCACTCCTGACGCCTTCATCCGTGTCCACGGTCCATGATTTTTCTTTTCTTTTATCGTTTTCGACGAAGACCTCAGTCACATCTATGGGCACAATCTCATCTTTAAACTTCCCGTCTTTTATTGCTTTGGCTGCAAGGTGGTGAGACCTGTAGGCAAACTCGTCCTGATTTTCCCGGCTAACGTTGTATTTCTTAGCTACAGCTTCTGCGGTCAGACCCATGCCAACCAGATAGTCAGGCGTGGTGCTTGCTGTAGTATAATTGGGTGCGAGCTTGTACCCTGTCATTGGGATCATACTCATGCTTTCTGCACCTCCGGCGATATAACACTGACCCATGCCTGCTCTTATTTTGGCCACTGCGATGGATATGGTCTCGAGACCTGAGGCACAATATCGGTTGACTGTCATGCCGGGGACAGATTTGCCCAAAGCACGGGTGGATATCAATCGGCCGATTTGCAGGCCTTGTTCTCCTTCAGGATTGGCGCAACCAACAATTAAATCATCTACCATTTCCTTCTCAAGCTCCGGCGTTTGATTCAATAGATGCGTGATGACGTCTACAGCTAGATCATCTGATCTGTAGTTCTTAAATGACCCTCTGCCGGCTTTTCCGACCGGACTTCTATATGCTTTTACAATATATGCTTCCATATGATTATTATTTCTTTGATGGTTTTTGAATGTTGTTAGTGTTTAATTTCTAAGTGGCTTCCCTTTTTCAAGCATGTGCTGAATTCTTTCAAGGGTTTTCTGCTCACCACAAAGACTAAGGAAGGCCTCTCTCTCCAGGTCTAAGAGGTACTTCTCCGAAACCTTTTGTGGGCCTGTTAAATCTCCTCCGCATAAGACCTCTGCTACCTTTTTAGCTATTTTGATGTCGTGCTCCGAGGCGTATTTTCCTAGATATAGACTATGTGCAGCTGTGTATAAAGCGCCTAGCCCCTGCCTTCCAAGGACATATACATCATCTCTCTGCGTCGGCATGATATAATTTTCTGATAACCTTAAGACCTCTTTCTTGGCTTCGGTTATGTTGTCAACACCATTTACAAGTACTCTGTCTTTGTGATTGAGGTATCCATAGCCGTAAGCTTCGTGGGCTGATGTCGCTACAGAAGCCATAGCTATTGTTTTGAATCGCTCTATCAATTGTGGAATCATGACATCCTCTTTACTGGTTTCATCAGAAAATCTTACGGCAAACTCTTTTGTGCCGGCACCTCCGGGTATGAGACCAACGCCTACCTCGACTAAGCCAATATAACTCTCTGCTGAGCAGATCGCAGCATCACAGTGCATGATAGTCTCACAGCCTCCTCCGAAAACATAGCCTTGGGTAGCAGCTACTACAGGCACTTTGCTGTATCGACATCGCATGGTCGCTTGCTGAAACAAATCTACTGCCATATTCAATTCATCAAATTCCTGCTCGTAAGCCAGCATTGCAATCATCATTAGATTGGCACCAACCGTAAAGTTTTTGGCGTGATTACCGATGACGATGCCGTTCCAGCCTTCTTCTTCAGCGATGCGGATAGACTCATGCATGCCTCTCAGTATACCTTCACCTATGGCATTCATCTTAGAGGCGAACTCCAGGCAAAGCACACCGTCACCGATGTCGTGCAGTGTCACTTCTTCATTCTTAAATACCGGTTTTTGCTCTCTGTAATTGTCGAGATGAACCATGTGTTCGGTTCCCGGTATCGGTAAGTAAATATGTTCCTTAGAATCATAGTATTTCCTCTTGCCATCTGAGATGGTATAAAAAGTATCAATGCCGGCGGCCTTCATGCTCTTTACCCAGTCTGCCACTTCTAATCCTTCTTCTTCAATAGCTTTTAGCCCTTCATCCAGGCCAATCATGTCCCAGTACTCAAATGGCCCAAAATCCCAGGCAAAGCCGGCTTTCAGTGCATGATCAATGGAGTATATATTATCAGAGATCTCTGGAATTCTCTGCGATGCATAAGCAAATAAGGCTGCTAGTGATTTGCGAATCAATTGACCTCCCTTATCCTTATGATTGAATAGCTGAGGAATACGCCTCTTCGGATCTTCTATCTGCTTGGATAAGTTCAAACTTTCCAAATTGCTTTTAGGTGCTACTTCATACTCGTGAGTTTCGAGGTTAAGTGACTTAATGATCGTCTTACCTCTCTCATCTTTTTCACTTGTCTTTTCATAAAAGCCCTTCCCTGACTTGTTGCCATACCACTCATTTTCGATGAGCATATCCATGAATGGAGGCATCTCCATACTTTGGACCATGTCATCATCCGGACAATTGTCTTTTATACCTTGTATCACTTTTACAGCCGTGTCCAATCCCACAAGGTCTCCAAGTCTAAATGTACCGGTATTTGGTCTGGCCAATGCCGGTCCTGTGAGCTTGTCTACTTCATTTATGGACAGTCCTAATTCTTTTGTCAATACATAAATGTGACCCATTGCAAAGACGCCAATTCTATTGCCTATGAAGGCTGGTGTGTCTTTACAAAGTACAGTTTGTTTGCCAAGTGCATTCCTGCCAAAGGTCATGAAGAAGTCTACGACATTCTCACTTGTGTCTGCAGTAGGTATGATTTCTAATAGTCTTAAGTATCTCGGTGGATTGAAGAAGTGTGTGCCGCAGAAATGCTTCTTGAAGTCGTCACTGCGCCCCTCTGCCATCATATGAATGGGTATACCTGATGTATTTGAGCTTATTAGTGTGCCTTCCTTTCTGTGTTTATCTACTTTTTCAAATAGTTGCTGCTTGATATCCAGCCTTTCGATAATGACTTCGATTATCCAATCATAATCCTTTATTTTTTCAAGATCATCTTCGAAGTTACCGGTTGTAATTCTGGAGGCAAAGGCCTTGTCGTATAGTGGAGCGGGCTTGGACTTGATCGCACTTTTTAGTGCTTTGTCTGCTACGCTATTCCTTACGCCTTTATTGTTTTTTTGATCTTCTGGCATTTCCCTCGGTAGGATGTCAAGCATCAATACCTCTAGCCCTATATTGGCAAGGTGACAAGCTATACCTGAACCCATGATTCCAGAGCCCAATACAGCTACTTTCTTTATTCTTCTCATATTATTTTGGTGTAGATTTTAATGAATGTTATAAAAAAAACAATGTTTACATGTCAATATTGTTTCAAATCTCGTTATATGCATGTTAAATTTATTGCATTTAGCACTTACTGTATATCAATCGTGCATCAAGGGTTCAATAACACAAAAACATATTAAGATTCTGGCATCAATATACACATTCGATTTAAATAAAACAGATTTTTTACACCTAATATAATAGAACTTTATAAAGGCTACTTCTAAAAAAAATCTTCTGAAGCTGGAATGAAGCATCGCAACCTGTTTCTATGTGGATATTAAATATCTACATCAAATTGATTACGAGTGTGTATCTCTCTATCATATATTCAGATTTGAATCAAAACGCTCCACGTCAGAGGTCTACTTCAGAGGTTTAAATGTTATATATATGAATGGTTGTTTTGAAATAAAACAAAAGTGATGAGGCAACTGGATGTTACACTTACTTTTTTGTTTTTTGCACAACTCGGGTCTGACTACGATGGTGCCAATAACTATCAAGGATTGATGGAAGGTAAAGTTTTAAACTGTATAAAAGATAAAGATTATACCGCGAAGTAAGTAGACTTGATGACATGAATAACCAATGTAGCGATCTTTGACAAAATATTAGAGAATAATTTAATGTGTATATACAATAAACAGTTATATTTGTGCTGAATTTATCATTTTAAAATATTGAAAACCTATGAATAGTTTACTCTTGCTTTTTTTACAAAATAGTCCCGATATGCTAGAGACGGTTGAGGAAGGTATCGAACACCAAAGCATCATGGATATCATCCTCGGTGGGGGACCGATAGCTATCTTGATTTATTTGATACAGCTAGTGATCTCAGTTTTGGCCGTTTATATTTTTGTAGAGCGGTACTTTACCCTGACAAAAGCCTCTAAGATTGATCAAAACTTCATGAATAACATCAAGATGAGTGTTCAGTCTGGAAATATTGCAGCAGCTAAGTCTCTATGCCAAAGCACGGACTCTCCAATCGCCAGAATGGTAGAAAAAGGTCTTCAAAGAATAGGTAAGCCATTGGACGATATCGATAAAGCCATTGAGAATGTTGGAAATCTGGAGATATTCAAACTAGAGAAAAACTTGTCCAACTTAGCCAGTATAGCAGGTGCGGCGCCGATGATCGGATTTTTTGGTACGGTGACGGGTATGATTTTATCATTTTACGAAATGGCCGTACAGCAGAATGTAACCCCTGACGTCCTCGCCGGTGGTATTTATCAGGCTTTATTGACCACTGCCATAGGTCTGGCAACCGGTATACCGGCCATGATGGGCTACAATGCCTTAGTGACTAAGGTCGATAAAGTCGTTTTCAAAATGGAAAGTAGTACCCTCGAATTCATGGACCTACTGCAAGAACCTGCTTAATCAAAATTTAAAAAGAAACAAACATGGCACTTAAAAGAAGGTCACGGGCCAACGCCGAGTTTAGCATGTCTTCCATGACAGATATCATTTTTCTATTGCTCATTTTCTTCATGCTCACTTCGACGCTCGTTAGTCAAAATGCACTCAACCTTAAATTACCGACTTCGAGCTCTACAACAGTAGCGCCGCCATCCATGGCTGTGTCCATTACCAAAGACGGCAGGTTTTACTACAATGCAACAGCTATGCCTAAGGAGAGTATAGAGCGGAATATCCGACGAGAGATGCGAGATTCTAAGGCTGCTGACAGGATGTCTTTGACTATTGTATCAGAGAGGGGTGTGCCCATAGAGTACGTTGTGGAGATCATGGATCTCGCGAATAGAGTAGGTGTCAATGCTATCTTAGCCACAGAGCCACTGAAGTGATGAAGGGTAACAAAGCCCACAGCCTTGCGTTATAATATCAGATAAAATCAATATCATGCTGAAAGAAGTAGAACTGCAACATGAGAAAGACAATAAGCGAAAAGGAGTGATAATCAGTATCCTCTTCCATGTACTGATTATAATTCTCATCCTATTACCTTTGTTGAAGTACCCTGATCCGCCGCCGGGTCAGCAAGGTGTTTTGGTATCTTTTGGCGAACCGGATATGGGTCAGGGTGATTCTCGCCCCGATACTCAGCAAGAGGAGTATGTAGAGCCTGAGCCACCCGCAGAGACAGAGATGGCGGAGCCCGAGATGGAGGCCGTCACTGAACCCATAGAAGCAGAGCAACCAGAAGTCGTGACGCAAGAAGACCCATCAGAAGTTGCTTTCAGAAAGCAAGAGGAAGAGCGTAAGAAACGCGAAGAAGCAGAGAAAAAGGCTGAAGCAGAACGTAAAAAAGCCATAGAAGAAGCTGAACGTAAAAAGAAAGAGGCCGAAGAAGCCCGCAAGAAAGAACTCGAAGACAGTAAAAAGCAATTTGGCGACCTATTAAGCGGTAAGGGCAAAGGCCAGACCGATAAAGCCGGTAATCAGGGCGATCCCGGAGGCGACCCCGATGCATCTGCACTGGAAGGTATCAGTACAGGACAAGGGACTGTGGGCGGTGGACTTGAGGGAAGAGGGGTTGTATACACACCAACGATTACCGATAAGTCACAGAAGACAGGACGTGTGGTGGTGCGCATATGCGTGGATAGATCTGGAAAAGTAACCTCAGCTGAATATACCCAAGCTGGCTCTACAACGAGTGATGGTGACCTCCGCAGAATTGCCATAGAGAATGCTCGAAAGTTCAAGTTCTCCTCTGGGTCTATAGATCGTCAATGTGGCACGGTCACTGTGGACTTTATAGTGAAATAAACTATTTGCAATTAAATTTTTTTCTTGGGCGTGCCCTACGGGCCGGGCTATTCTGGAGGTCACGCTCTCTCTATTTATCTTTTTTTCTTTTTGGGCATCCCCCCAAAGAAGCTTTGGGTGGCGCTACGCTACGCAGCTCACTATTCGTTCGGCCCTCCTTGCCAGTCGGTCTCCCTATGCCCCCAAAGAAACTTTGGGGACATAGGGCCTGCTTCGCATCGCTGATGCAAGAGGCTAGTAAGCCTGAGGGATGGATGTATGCCCCTGATACTTGCACATATTGGATCACCCCTCTATTGGTTTTTCAAGGTTTATATAATGATCACATTACCCCTTATACACAAAGCTCACCTTCTTGATATTACATTAAAAAATATATGTTTTGGCGAAAAGTGATATAAAACGCCTTGGGGTTCGATCTAACTTTGACTTATGATCAAAAACAATTAATCATGAAAACAACAAAGTTATTTAGTATTTGCATCCTCTTGCTATTCGTATTTTATGGCAAGATGAATGG
>SLDF01000368.1 GCA_007125435.1 Saprospiraceae bacterium | reverse complement strand
TCTCTGAGGCTAACGATATTTTGGATGAAGCAATCCGTCTCAACACCCTCGCCAATCGACCCACTGAGCTCATCATGAACTATTATAATAAGTCCTATAACTATAGCAAATACTTCGACTATGATAATACAATAAAAATGCTGACCTTGGCAGAGTCATTGATGGATAATACGCCGGATGTCTCTGATGGAATGAAAATAAGGGTATACATATCATTGGTATCTCAGCTCAATGATCTTGGAAAATATGAATCCGCCAATGCCTACCTGCAAAAAGCAATTGCTGTCATTAACAGAACAGAAGAAAATATCGATGCCAATATCATCAACCTATATGCTCTCCGCAGAACACTCGAAGACGCAAAAGACAATCATCAGGAAGCTTTGCAGTACGCTCGACTCTACACTCTGTCTGCCAAAGAATGGTATGGCGACCAACACCCAAAAATAGCACACGGCTGGCATTGGATGGCAGAGTCTTTTGAAGAGTTAGGTGTTTTAGATAGCGCCCTATACTATGCAGATCTGGCTCAAGAAATGTACAAAGCACTTGTCGGTCCGAGACACTTTCACACCATTGAAAATAACTTGTATAGAGCAAACCTCCATTTAGAGCATTTAGAACAGGATAGTGCTAAAGCCATAATTGACAGAGAGCTATTAGCCGGTGTAAGTCCTGATAGCTCCTTCGCCGAAAACATACCGCCATATGAATTGATTGATAAACACCCCCACTTGATCAGGCTCCTTGAACTCAAAATCAAGCAGCTTTCATTAGCAGACCATATCTCTCCTGAAGAAAAACTGACATATCAAATCCAATTATATGAGTATATTGATCAAGAATTTAATCGGCTTATCAAGGTCTATGGTGGCTTAAAAGACCGAGAAGACTTGCAAAGCAGATCGGAAAATATTTTCAAAAAAGCGATGCTGCTGTGTTATGAATACTACAATCTCAGCAGTGATGACCAATGGGCCGAAAAAGCATTTGAGTTTTCCCAAAAGGCAAGGGCCTTGAAAATTCAAGAAATCATGAGAGACCGGCTGGCAAGGCAAGATATCAATATTCCTGACTCTCTATCAAAAACAGAAGTCGCCTTGAAAACAAAGGTCAACTCCATATATGATCTGCTATCTGAGACTTCTCAGGAAGACTCTACCGTATACCTGTCTATTAAAAATGAATACCTCAATGCAAAGGCAGAATATGATGTATTCATAAAAAAGCTTGAATCCAATTACCCAGCGTATTATGACTTAAAGTTCAATCTGGAGCATGCCACTGTTGCAGATGTGCAGAAGACTTTACTGGACAAGAAACATACAATGGTACAATATACATGGCTAGACACCATGTTGTTAATACATGTCGTGCGCAAAGACGACCTTCATTTTGTCCGAGTAGATATCGATAAACAATTGGAGAGATTGACGCTCGACTGGTATCTTAAGATGCAAAACATAGACATGAATAATGTCGATAGTCTAGGCCATATCCTATATACATACCTCATCCAGCCCATCGAACCATTACTTATTACACACGAACTTATTATTATACCTGACAACATACTCTATTACGTCAACTTCGAGGCATTACCTACTCCTGGAGAAGAAAATATACGCCAATCGTATGTTATCCACAATCATCTCATTCAGTATTCATACAGCCCTACTGTGTCCTTGCAGATATCAAAGTACAATAAAAGAAGGCAATATGACCTAAGCTGGCTCGGATTAGTGCCGGGATTCAAAGATCATTCCAATCTCCCTAAAGAACTCAACGATAAAAACAAGTATGCGCACCAGCCTTTTGCTCTGGAAACATCACGTCGTATAAGTCAGCTTATGAACGGCACATTACTTGAGGGCCACGAAGCTACCATAGAAAATTTGAAAAAGTATTGCTCCTCCACCAAGGTACTTCATTTTGCCACTCATGCTGTTGCCAATGATAATGAACCATTGAGTTCCTTTCTTGTCTTATATGGCGAAGATAATACTTCTGAATTGCTGAGTGCCGATAAGATTTTCAACATGGACTTCAAATCAAAGTGCACCGTATTGACGGCTTGTGAAACGGCTGTTGGTCAAATAAAAGCCGGTGAAGGCATGGTGTCTTTAGCCAGAGCATTTGCCTATGCAGGTTCTCCTAATCTGGTCATGACCCTATGGCCTGTTGATGAAGAGAACACTAATGTCATCATTGAAGCATTTTATAACCACTTAAACAATGGTCTGACAGTCGACCAGGCCCTCCATCAAGCTAAGCTAGAATTCATATCGACCGCTAAGGGAGAACTCAAGCATCCCTTCTATTGGTCGGGTATAGTCTACTATGGCACTGAAACTACCATTGTACGGAGATTATCAAAACCTCTCCTGTGGGCCGGCGGAATCATGATCCTTGCACTTGCCGGACTTGGCGTCTACAGAATGCAAAACATAGGAATTTAAACCCGTGGCATGCCGAAAAAATATATTTGCCTGAGCAAATCAACCCCAATCCTCAATACAACTTATTACAATGAAAAACAGAACTTTAGCATCAGCGATGTGTAGTGGGTCACAAGCGTATGCGAGTGAGTCCGAAGGACCGAGCGAACAGCGAGCCCCGGAACGAGTCTGAAAATAGTCGTCGTATGATCTAAGTCACAGCTATTTTGAGTGAGATCGAAGAATAAAAAATACGCGCATAGCCAAGGCTACGCTTGGTGTCGTCTGAAAAGAGCTAGAGCTTAGAGAATTTTACTTTAGACGAGTGCTGAAGAGAGAGCATAGCCTCAAGTGCTACGCGACCGATGAAGCAGGAAGTATAAAGTGAAATTATCAAGCAGTGCAGCGGTCTAGCCTTTGAAGATGGCATCAAGAGTAGCCTGACTCCGTAAGTATTTTTTTTCGAAGATATCGATCAAAAGAGCAAGACTTGGGATCATTAAGATGGCTGTTTTCAGACTCTAAAAAGCGACCCGACGACGACAGGAGGAGGGTGATGCCCAAAAAACAAAAATAAAAATGAAACCCCTGCCTACTGACATATACTGCCACCGGGCAGGAGTTGCCTGGATTAAACCCGAATTATTGTACTACCGGTCTCTCGTTAAACATTCGGTTGACCAAATTTTCTAGTACGTAAGATTCTTGATTGGTATGCATTTGCTCTACCCGCGACTGCATACTATGATAGACATACATCAGTATCAATGACAACACCAAGGCTATCAGTGTCGTGTCGAATGCAATATTCAGCAATGCGGTCACGCGCTCTATTCCCTGCACATTGACTGCGCTGCTGGCCTCACTCAGTGAAGCAGCGATGCCTATAACTGTACCGACAAAACCGACAGACGGAATCGCCCAGGCTATATATCTGATAAGAGACTGTTCACTTTCACTGTTTCTTTGATTGATGGCAGATTGCTTAGACACCATATCCATCGTCTCCGGAATAGAATGACTGGACCGATACTTTGTGCATGCTTTCTTGATCAGGTCTACTAATAAAAACCTGCCTTTGCGCTCCAGCTCTATCATCTGCAGTTTCAATTTGGCGACATCGTCCGGCAGCAGCACATATTGCTCCGTTTCTGGCAGTAAGCCCAGGCCAAATGCTTTGTTCTCTGCTTCCACATTTTTGTTCAATCTCCTTATCTCGAATAGTCCATAGAAAAACAAGAAATAACAAAATGTCTGTATCAATCCACTTGGGAAATTGCCCCCAAGTAACACTAAAATCCTATTGGCAAAACTGTCGCTCGGCATTGCCAGAGTCAATAATGCGACTAGTAATGAGAATGCGACGGCTATGCTAACGCTTAATATGAGTGAATTATACCTTTCGTTCATGATTATTAGTTTTAATTTTTTTAAAGATGTGGTCGTTTAATTTTTTGTCCATTGGATGTCTGTCTCGGTGACGACTAGCGTACCTATATGTGTATCTGCTCCACTCTTATGAGGTGGTGGTCCGGGCTTTACTTCTATATCCCCAAAGTCCACCTTCTTAGGCGTCCCTGACTCAGGTACTATGGCTGCAAATCCCGTTATCTTGATCGGATCTCCTCTCCTCGGTCTCCGCAAGTGTGCATGTACTTCATAAGTTCCAGGTTCTAGCTCATTCTGTATGATGGTCTGACTCGGTGTTGTCCTGAGTCTTCTTGGCAACCTCACCCATTGGCCGAATGTCGTTTTTCTATTGTAATAGTCACACATGATTCCCCTTTCATCTTTGATGTGGAGGGTAACATCGTGCTTTGAATCTTCCCAATTAATCATGGTTATTAATGGTGCCTCTATTCCAAAAAAGAAATCCCCTGCCCCTTCTGTATCAAACTCTTTACTCTTCTCTTTTGAAGGCTCTGATGGTGTAGCCGGACTAGCGCTGGCTACAGGTGGCGACTTCTCTTTCTTCTCTCTGGTCTCTGCCTGTACCTTCTTCTGCAGTTCTGAAAGCTTTTGCTCTGTGAGTTTAAGGCGCATATTCAATTGTTCATTGGCCCTCTTTGTCTCGTCTAGTCTGGATTGAGTGATCATGTAAGACTCTTCGAGGGATCTAAAGTTTTTCTGCAGTTGATCTGTCTTATTGAGTATGAAGGCAATTTCCTCTTCACTCATGATCTCTACCCATGACATGAGGATACTATCTACCTCTTCAAATCCCGTCTTCATATCAGATATTGCTGTATCGGCGATATCTATCTGTATATCTGACTTTGGCACGATGACAAAGAGTATAATGACGGCAGCTAAAGCACTGGACATCAAGTCCAAAAATGCTATACTGAATGGATTGACTTCTTTTTTATTGCTCATAGCCCTTCAGGTTTTATGAATGAAAAATTTAGTCTATTCCTATCGATATCTATCAATTGGTCCAACCATCCATCTGCTACCATATTAAACCGGCTCTGACCCACCTGCCTCCAGGCGAAGGTTGGCTCAGCCTCGCGTTTTTCGGTAGTTTTTCTGTCATTGTGATGAAGTGGAAAGTTGCAGTATTCACAGTTAGAAGCCAATTCATCAGACTGCATTCCATGACAGTTTGGACACTGGGTCCCCGTAATTTTTTCTTTATGCTCTGTGTGGTTGTGATTCATTTGAGACACACCGTAGTATTCGAGGGGGATGTTGCAAGTAGGACATCGGCCATTGGTATCAGCGACTTGATGTCCGCAGTTAAGACAATTCATAATACTCTTTTTTTGATTCGACAAACCCATTTGATGGGTCTAAACATTTATATAAAGGACAAAGCGGAGGCAGAACAATCAAACACGAATTATGCAGATAGGCTACTGTCAAGAAAAGTGCCTTGGTTCTAAAAGTCATCAACTCACTCATAATTGAGATCATCCTGCCATTGCTCTCATTTGGCTTCCCTGCCAGTAACTGTCTTCAGCCCCTGACAGGGAATACCGCCATTCTGGACATGCATTAATAACCTCCTAGAGGAAACATATACCCTACATTCAGCATGATGTTTCTATTGCTCATAGCGAGGTCAGGGTTAGCAGAGTTTCTCAGGTTGGAAGTACCGACGAAGTATCTTGCATCTATAATGATATGACCGTAGTCCAGCTCTATGGTGACACCTCCGCCAAAGCTGATACCAAAGTCAGAGCCAGATATAGTTCTATTGGCACCTGATCCGATGACCAGCTCTCTATTGAGGTAGGTGACCTGACCTTCACCGGCTGCCTGGAAAGTCCTTTGGTCTGACAAGCTAGCACCCGTAGCAAACCTCAGGTGTGGCCCCGCCATCAGGAACCCCTGGACACCTCTACCCCTCATGATGTACTTGATCATTAGTGGTATATCCAGATAGTCCAATGTCAAATTACCTTCATAGAACCCCGGCTCATAGACGCCATCAAAAAATTCATACGGTCCGCCATTAGCAGCAGATAGTGGTACTATAGATTCAAAACCAGCCCCTGATCGCACATAGCCGATCTCGCCCTGAAATCCAAACATCCCCCCAAATGGTACATCCACAAATGCGGCCACCTGAAAACCGGTTCTTAGATTAGAATTAAGCAAATCATTGAATTGATCTGTCATAGTGACGTTAGAAAAGTTGGCCCCGGCCTTCAAGCCAAGTGAAGTCTGCGCTGACACAGAATATGTTAAAACAATCGCGGCAAAAAGTGTTAATAGATTTTTCATGACTAATTCTCTTTTGATTTTAAATATTTTAAATGTTCTGTCGACGCCCCCAAAGCCGGCTTCTGTTTGCGATCGAACAACCTTATATAGAGCTAGGCAACAAAAGGTCATCAACCCGTCAGAGAAAAAATGAACTTGATTTGTTGAGATAGGAGCTTTGGGCGTGCCCCCTTGCTATCGCGCGGGGTCGGGCTATTCGCTTGTATTCACAGGACTAGCATAGGGTGTCTCAGTAGATATGAGCGGCTTCTTCCAGTCGCCGCTCATATCTACGTTCCACCATCTATGCTAGTCCTGCTCATATCGCTTCTATCCCTCACGCAGAAACGTGTTGCAGGTTACGAGTTTCGGGTTACGGGTTGTTTACGCTTCGCTGTTTAATGTTTGAGATGCGCTTCGCTTTCTCAAACGTTTACACTGCGTGGACTTTGTCCACTTCGCTGTTTATGCTTGGAGAGGGCTGATAGCTTTCAAGTCATATTCGCATGAATGCTCCTGACTAACAAGTTTCCGAAAAATCACCCATAGTAGCTATGCTATAAACGCGAGCGTAGCGAGTTAAACATGAGCGACAGCGAACAAAGTGTGCTTTCAAGTTTTATTGGTTGGTTCGGTCAAGGTGTTTTGTCACTATTTTTGCTTTTTTCAGGGCAAAAATAGCGTCAAAACATTGGGTGATAATCCAAATAACCCAGGGCTGACGCCTTGCGCTATTATGATGCCGCCTCTTTGAGGTTTATATCCATCTTTGATCTCTAATTTGGCCAACTACATCAGCTAAAAACGATTTTCATCTTTTTCCTTTTATCTTCCAAAGCGACCTTAGACATTTCGACCTTGGACTTTCAGACCTTCGACTTTCGGACTTTTGACCTTTGACTTTGGGACTTTCAGACCAGAAAAAACACCTTAGGCTATCTTCTTCTTTACAAAAAATATATCAAATATCTAATGGCTACACCTAAACCTCTAAGCTCCTCTGCTCCTGAGCTCCTATGCTCCTTCAGACCTTCGACCTTCAGACTTTTGACCTTTGACCTTGGACTTTCCGACCTTCGACCTTGGACTTTCAGACCAAAAAGACACCTTAGAATATCTTCTTCTTTACAAAAAATATATCAAATATCTAATGGCTACACCTAAACCTCTAAGCTCCTCTGCTCCTGAGCTCCTCTGCTCCTTCAGACCTTCGACCTTCAGACTTTCAGACCTTAAGACTTTTGACTCTTTTACCTTTTGCCTTGGCTCTTATTCCTTTTTCCTTGGCTCTTTTTCCTT
>SLDF01000099.1 GCA_007125435.1 Saprospiraceae bacterium | reverse complement strand
TGATCAAAAGGACCAAGGCGAGTTTTAGCAGCGAGCGGGGAGCTCTTGAGTTTTAGCTTCAGAATCACAGCGGCGGGGTTTTTTGTTTCTTTTTTGACCTGGAGCAAAAAAGAAAAGGCTACTAGATTATATAAAACCATGGACAGATCAACTATATGTACCCTGACACATGTATGTATTTCTCAAATGTTTTTATCATGAAAAAAAAGCCTATGAACCGATTAGCCAATTGTTGATCTTTAGAATTTTTACATGTTAGTCCCCAGAAAAAAGAAGTGATCCAGAAGTATTCATTTCAGTTATACATTAAGCTAAAATGGATTTAATTTCAAAAATAAAAAATGATTGACCTATATTAGAGAATCGTACAGGAAATTACAATGTTTTTATAAAAAGAACCGGGGTCAACAATTAAAATTACAAGCAATCATCATGTGAGATTGGGAACATTTCAGAATATCGTTTTTCTAGCCATGCCAAAGCGGCAGAATGAAATACACCAGTGAAAAACATGTTAATTTTTTCAGGATTTAATTATCAATTGGCTGGAGGCGTTTTAGCTAGATGGTGATATTGCTATTTACTTTAAATTGAATCAATACTTAAATGGCCATGAATAGATCAACATTTCTGATACAAAATACCACTGTCATAACTTTACTTTTTTCATTGATCGTGCTGACCAGCTGCTCCAAAGAAGATAAGTGTCCTTATGACCGACAATTTACTTCCGGAGAATGTTACTTCTATGAAGAGAGTACGGCAAAGTTGAGAGTGAACGATATACAGATTGATGAACATGTTATGCCAAGAGTGATTTATAATAGGAGCGAAGGCGTCATGAATTTCTTACTCTATTCAATGATCTTGCACCCTGAGTCAAGAAGATGGGAAACATCAATACATATCACTATGCAAGATATTCCATTTGAAGTGGGCAAGAAGTCGGCGGTTGACCTGCATATTAACAGGCCTGATTCACTATTTTCGAATTCATTTGTGATGTATTATATGAATATAGATGCTATTACGGCTTTCTATGATTTCGATGAGGAGGCGCAGGACAGTTATGTAGAGCTGCTTGAAATTGATGAAGAGAAAAATACGGTAAAAGGACAATTTGACATAATGTTTATTAAAAAAGAACAGTATAGCGGTTCATGGCCCCCTCAAGAAGTACGAACAAGAGGGGAGTTTTTTGCAAAGTATAATATACGGGAGTGACATAATGAGGGCTTGCCACAGGATATTTAAGAATTAGCTTATGCTTATCTTCCAATTTAAAAATAATTTTCCATGACAGGCATCCTTCTGTTTTATAGGGCTTGATTTACAATTTACCAACGGCTTTATTGGTGTAATTCTTACATCGAAACATTACTGCACAAAGCGACTATATACCAAGATAACAGATGGAATAGTCTAAACGTGCCAACTTTATCCTCATTTCTTCATCACCTACTGGTGGATCTGATGTCGGAGACTATCGGTAAGCCTTAGTATATATGTATGCTGAATTCTGTAATGCGTTTTCTTTTAAAGGCAATATGGGTGGGTATACATTTATCCTATTCTTTCTGGACGTGCATCAGCGATGTGAAGTGGTGGCGCAGCGTATGCGTAGCCAGACTCGATGGAGCCATAAGCGGAATCGAGGCCGAACGAATAGTGAGCCACGTAACGTAGCGACCCGTAACGTAGTGGAGGGTGATGCCCAAAGTCTATAATATCCAATACATGGCTTTAGGCTACCTCTAAAAACTCCTTCAGCGGCTGGAACGTAAAATTATACAATTTTGCTGCATGATAATTTTAAATTATACTTCCTTGTTCATCACTCACGTAGCTTGGGGCTATGCTCCTTCTTCATAAGTCGTCATAATCAAAACTCTCTAAGCTCCGGATGATTTCAGGAGATATTAGATGTAGCCCGGTGAATCACAAAATCAAGCGAAGCGCCTTATTTTGAAACCATTCGAATCCGTAATGGAAAGGTCTATTGCATAGGCCGGGTTTAATTACTTATATTTGCAAATCGTGTGAGTGATTCAAAAAGATAGGAATAGGGTATGATCATCCAAAATGTTGAATTCATAGGGTCGTTTGAGCGACTTGACCAGTGTCCACAGCAGGATTTGCCTGAGTATGCATTCATTGGTAGATCAAATGTCGGAAAGTCAAGCCTGATAAACATGCTAACCGACCATAAGAATCTCGCCCATACCTCCAGCACGCCGGGGAAAACTCAGTTGTTCAATTTTTTTCTGATAAACGATGGTTGGCATCTTGTAGACCTACCGGGAATCGGCTATGCAAGGGTCTCTAAGAAACTGAGAGAAAAATGGCAGCGAAAAATTCATTTTTACTTTAAGAATCGGTTGCAATTGAGTTGTGCATTTTACCTCGTTGACTCTAATGTGCCACCTCAAAAGACGGATATTGATTTTATAAATTTGCTAGGTAAACTGGAAGTGCCATTCGTCATTGTATTCACAAAAACGGATAAGAAGAAGGGGAAGCGCTCAAAAGAGGATCATGTAGAGGCATTCAAGCAAACTTTATTAAAAGATTGGGCATCTTTGCCTCAGACTTTTATCTCTTCATCTGTAGACTCCACAGGAAGAGAAGAGATGCTGTCCTTTATAGAAAGCGTAAACCAAAGTCTAATGGAATAATAAATGTAATGATATGGAGCATATATACCCAAATCTCACAGATTGGCCAATATACAAGCTGAGTGAAAGAAGGCAGGAGTTTATAGAAGAGATCAACAGAAGCTGTTTTCTTAAGTACAAAGATTACAGCAATGAGGACTTGCATAGAGTGCTGGAGAGGGTGATCTATCAAGAGCGCAATCGCACCAAAAGTGAGACCTGGGAAGTGGATCCTCCTAATGAATTGACATTTTGGAATAGACATCGCCATAGACTGAATGAAGAGACTAAAGGCAAAAATCCTGAAGAACAACGTGTGATCCTGGACGAAATCCTCAGGTCGATTATCAATAGGTACAATGTCGAGATAGTGGGCTCTTTTAGAATCAAAACATTCAAATTTGCTCGTCGTTTTTTGACCTTGTTTTTTAATGTCATTTACAATCCATTCAAAGGGCGATATGCCGGCAAACTTTGGCTGTCCAGGAAGCATGCCAGAGAAAAAATGCATCTTGTAGGCCCCATAGAGAAAATCAGAAGAATGGCTAAAGAGCACATACTGGTGTTTACACCTACTCACAGCTCTAACTTAGACTCTATACTGATAGGCTATATGACGGATATGAATGCCGGGTTGCCCGGGTTTTCATACGGTGCGGGTCTGAATTTATTTAACTCCGGTATCGCTGCATACTTCATGAATCGGCTAGGGGCGTACAGAGTGGATCGAAGAAAGAAGAATCATATCTATCTCGAAGCGCTAAAGACAATGTCGCATATATCCATATATCACGGTACGAATAGCTTGTTTTTTCCGGGCGGCACCCGATCGCGGTCTAATCATCTGGAGAATCAAATAAAGTTAGGACTGCTGGGCACATCAGTGCAAGCTCAGCGTAGCCTCTGTGAGTCCGGTAGTGATAAGAAGGTCGTCATCGTACCTCTAGTGCTTTGCAATCACTTTGTGCTGGAAGCAAAGCCACTGATCGAACAATACCTTAGATCAGTAGGTAAGGAAAGGTATGTCCGTAAAAATGATACGCCTAAAGGCTTTTTCGCTATGATGAAATATGTCTTTTCGTTTTTCAGAGTGGATACAGAAGCTGTGTTTTCATTTGGAGAGCCCATGGATGTGTTTGGGCACAAGCTGGATGAAGATGGTACCAGTCGTGATTTGAAAAATAATAAAGTCGATATCGATGACTACTTCAAAGTAGGGGATGAGTTTGTTCTGGATAATCAAAGAGAAAGTGAATATACCAAACTACTAGGCGGACACATCAATAAAGCATTTGCAGAATACTCTGTGATACTGGATAGCCAGATGGTAGCTTATGCAGCTTTTAAATATCTGATGCATACTATTCCACATACTGATGTATTTGATATACTTAGACTGCATCCCAAAAATGTAAACTTTACAGAGTCAGGTCTTGTTGAAATTATTGCTCAGCTCAAATCTCTACTCCTGCAAAAAGAAAATGAAGGGATGCTGCGTATCGATGATCGGCTGCGAAAAATGGATGCCAATGACATCCTCCTGAGCGGTATGAAGAATATGGGCATATACCATACTAAGAAGCCACTCCGGTCCAATAGAAAGGGCAAAATCATTAGTCAGGACCTTAAACTCCTATATTTTTATCATAATCGCTTGGATAGTTATAACTTTGCTGACGAACTGTATTGGAAACGAGCTTTGAGCTTTGAACCTTCTTTACGCACTGAAGAAATTCAGATTTAAATCTTTCTAAACATAGCACAAATTGAATTTTATTGTTTTTGATCTGGAGGCAACTTGTTGGATGGGAAGACCCCCTAATGGTGCTAACGAGATTATAGAAATAGGTGCGCTTCGTTTTAATGGCTATGGCGAAAAGCTAGGTGAGTTTAATCAATTTGTCAAACCCAAGCTTAATCCTATTCTTTCTCCATTCTGTATGAAGCTCACCAAGATAGACCAATCTGATATTGATAGAGCCAGAGCTTTTAAATATGTGATCCGTGACTTCCTGGACTGGGGCGATATTTATGATGATGATACCCATCTGATCTCATGGGGCGAGAATGATAAGAAATTTTTTCGCGACGACTGCCAGCTCCACAAGGTAGACGATGACTGGACCGAAAAACACGTCAATCTCAAACCACACTACCGCAGCCTCAAAAGAATGAATAATGGTGTAGGACTAAAAAAAGCTGTCGTACTTGAAGGTTTTGACTTCGATGGCGTGAGCCACAGAGGCTTTGATGATGCCTATAATCTGGCAAAAGTTTTTCTCAAGTATATAGATGAATGGAATTTCTATTGATTTTACTCACTGCCAATCCGCACGCTTTAGATTATCTTGTGGCTTGAGTTTATTCTTCACCCATACTTTCATCATCACCACTCTCGACAAACTGAATAATTCCATCCTTCACAGTAAGTGTCTGACCACGAACGGCTGATCTGTAAATGCGTTCTCCCTGCAATTTACTCGTAAGCCTTAGGTCGCCTAGCTTCTTGTCAAAGGACAGATACTTGCCCTCCGGCACTTGTAGGATAAAATTCAGCTGCTGCCCCCTATACTTGCTATTTGTCGGCAAGAAGCTGATGTCGGAGATTTTTATGGTATCCCCTTGGATATTCCTTTCATGCTGTAGGGCAAAAGCGTGCTTTTTGGCTGTTTCATCTGTCTTACCGTACCCCTTTCTCTCTTCTATGAGATGGAAGTATTCGTCCCTCGATGCTTCTATGTCAATCTCTATGGTCGGCAGATAAATTTTATCATCAGATACCGAGATATTACCAAAGTTCATGTTGGTATTTTTAGGTGACCTTAGCGTTTCTATATGAAGCCTCGTTATTTTTTCAGGCTCTTTGATCAGGTTTTCGAGCAGGGTGACAGGTGTAGAATACTCATGAGCAAGCTGAGTACCGACTATGGACAAACTGATCACATTCAATAGCCAAAAGCCAAAGAAACCACCAGCTATTTCAGTCCTGAACTTTATTCCAAAAAACAAACTGATGATCACTAAAATCAAAGCCAATACAGGTATGATGACCACAAATGAAATATTGAAGAGGCCTAGCAGAGCCACACTTTTGGCTGTAGGCATCATCATCATGATGACAGGGCTGCCTTTGATGATAGATAGGATGATAGCAAGCCATGCTATACTCAATGCAAAGACCAGTATCCCCCCGATCAAATAAACCAAAGGCGTCACCACCTTGATGAATCCTTTGATGGCAAACTCTAAGTTTTCTCCGAATCTCCGAGATGCAGTTTTAGCATGAGTGACCAGATCTTCAGCTGCCCATTGATCTTCTTCTTCACTGTAGTGGAGGTCTTCTAGATCTTCTAGATCTTCCTCTACACCGTATGTCTCCTCATATTTGTTTTGATAACTACTACCTTTTTTTTCTGCATAAGGCCTATCCTTTGGTTTCTTCTTCTTCTTTTTCTTCTTTTTTTTTGAACCTGTGATATCCTTAAGCTGATCCGTCAAGTCATTCATCTCCGAGTGAAACATTTCTGTCAGACTGTGCAGATTGATGACCTTACCCCTCATCTCTAATTTTTCTTTGGCAGTCTTTGGCTCTTTGAGTATGATCATCAGGATGATGTATAGAGGTATGGCAATTCCGCGACTAAATATCGCAAGTACCACGAAGGCCAGCCTGATCCACAGTGGGTCATTGATGCCGAGGTAAGCTGCTATACCCGAGGCCACTCCACTTACGATTTTATCATCCGGGTCTTTATATAGCCTTTTTCCGGTCTTGATCTTGAAGGATTCGTCATTTGAAGACGAGCGCTTCTTTTTATTATCCGCCTGACTTTCCTCTTCCTCATATGTATGCTCATCATCGAATTCATCAGCAAACTCATCCGGCCTGCCCATGATGTCAATAGCTTGATCGACCATAGCATAGGTGACTATTTTTTGATTGGCAAGGCGCTCATTGATGAGCTCAGCCATACGGCACTCGATATCGTAGACTATGTCCTCATGACCTTCCTCATGCTCGAATCTTCGCCGGATATGAGTCATATACTTATCGAGATGGTCAAATGCATCTTGATCAATGGTAAATGGCATGCCGCCCAGGTTAATGTGCAATATTGGATTCATTGTTCATTTTTTTTAATCGTGACCTTATCAACAGATTCTACCAGTTCTTTCCAGCTGGTGCGCAGATCCTCCAAGAATACCAAACCCTCGTCTGTAATCTTGAAGTACTTCCTCGGTGGCCCACTGGCGGACTCCTTCCATGTATATTCCAGTAGACCGGCATTTTTTAATCGCGTCAGCATAGGGTAGAGGGTGCCTTCTACCACGATGAGCTCCGATTCCTTCAGCCGCTCGATGATATCCGAAGTGTACACCTCTTCATTAGAAATGACAGACAGTATGCACATCTCTAATACCCCTTTTCGCATTTGTGCCTTAGCATTCTCCGTTTTCATATCACAAATATAATGTATCAAATAGTATTATGCAATACAAAGTACCATAAAAAACATAGTAATAGGCAAAAAACAGACAAACATTCCTTTTTTGTCGATGAATGTAAGATGTATATGTATTTTGAGTTTTTGGGCGTGCCCCTTCGGGTCGGGCTATTCGCTTGTATTCCTGACTGTCTCATGGGCAGTCACTAGCTGGTCTTTGGCATTAATTTTATGATAGTTCACATGGGTAAACTTAATTGTGTTTTTCATTATCATTTCAGTCGACGCTGAGCCAGAGACGGCTCAGTTCCATCGTTATCGGCTTGACGTTTAGTCAACCCGATTGCTT
>SLDF01000190.1 GCA_007125435.1 Saprospiraceae bacterium | reverse complement strand
GTTCAAACCACTGAGGGCTCACTACAGACTCCATATTATACTTTTGAAACGCACAATGTTGTCAAATTTAATTTTTAATGTACTCTTCAACAATACATAAAGTAATCAATCTTGTGACCGTATGAACACCTCTATAATGTCATAGGAAACACCTCAGGTGCAGCTTCATGCATCATCCGGTAGACAGCTTCAAAAACATCTTCAGGATTGGGCTTGGAGAAATAGTCTCCATCTGAACCATATGGTGGTCGATGTTCATGAGCCGATATTGTCACAGGATCACTATCCAGTAGCTTATATCCTTTTTGCTCCTCCAGTACTTTTTGCATCATGAAGGCTGTAGCCCCACCGGGCACGTCTTCATCTAGAAATACAATCCTATTTGTTTTTGAAAGTGAATGACTGATTACATGCTCGAGGTCAAAGGGCAGTAATGTCTGCACATCAATCAGCTCTACACTAATATCGTGTAATGCCAGCATTTCGCATGCTTCTTCAGCTACACGCACACATGAGCCGTAAGTTACCAGCGTGACATCGTTCCCTTCGATAAGCAGATCAGGTGAGCCCAATGGCACGGTAAACTCATCAATATTGACAGGCATTTTTTCTTTTAGTCTATAGCCATTCAGACATTCTATTACTATAGCAGGATCACTGGCTTGCATAAGGGTATTGTACATACCCGCAGCCTGTGTCATATTTCTTGGTACACATACGTGCATCCCTCTTAGACTGGACAGCAAAAGACCTAGTGGTGAACCGGCATGCCATATACCCTCTAGGCGGTGTCCTCTTGTCCTGATGATAGCAGGTGCTTGCTGTTGACCATTAGACCTGTATCTTAGAGTGGAAAGATCGTCTGTCAATGGTGACATAGCATAGACCAAATAATCCAAATACTGGATCTCGGCTATAGGCCTTAGACCCCTCATCGCCATTCCAATAGCCTGTCCTACGATGGTCCATTCTCTTATGCCTGTATCAAATATTCTATCTTTACCATACTTCTCTTGAAGACCGGCAAAGCCTTGATTCACATCACCAATATGACCAACGTCTTCTCCAAATGCAAAGACCTCAGGTCTGCGAGAAAACAACCCATCAAAAAATCGATTTAAAATCTGGAAACCATTGACGACTTCACTCTCTTCTGAGTACTGAGGTTGCACTACCGGCACATTCACTGCTGAGTGCTCTCCAGAAGCCATTATTTGACTGTGGTAGACCTCTCCATATTCAGCGCGGATGGATTGCAGCCAATTCCCCAATCTTTCTGCAGTCTTGGGGTGCGTCAGCATAATGTCGTAATGCAAACGACGTCCATTTTGAATAACCTCAGTGATCACAGGAGTTATGAGTCCATGAAATTCTTTTTCCCTGTCTTCAACAATTTGAGTGCTATGCTCTGCTTTAGCTTCCGCATAGAAAGTCTTCATCTGAGTAATAGCCGCTTGAGTCGGCAGGTTATACTGCTTCCAGGCATTGGTCTTGCAGCTTCTGGCATACTTGATCGCCTTATCTCGGATCTCGGCTAGCTCTTCCTGGTCGGCTACTCCGGCGGTGACGATCCACTCCCCCATTTTTCTAATACAGTCATACTCTTGCTCCCAGCTCAAGCGTTCTTTGCTCTTATATCGTTCGTGGCTACCTGATGTCGAATGGCCCTGTGGCTGAGTAAGCTCTGTGACGTGAACCAACACGGTCTTATGCTCCTTTCGAGCTTTTTCTGCAGCTTTTTCATAGACTTCACATAGACTGACATAATCCCAGCCCTTCACAGTATATATGTATATCCCCCTCCCATTTTCATCGACTAGAAAACCTTCCAGTGCCTTAGATATACTCTCCTTTACGGTTTGTAATGATTTAGGCACCGATATCCCATAGCCATCATCCCATACAGACATGACCATTGGCACGTCAAGTACCGCAGCAGCATTCATGGTCTCCCAAAAGGCACCTTCTGATGTACTCGCATCACCTATGGTGCAGAACACGACTTCATCACCGCCATTTGACAGCCCCGTCACATCAGCCAAGCCATCTATGTGTCTGTATTTTTTTGAAGCAAGGCCAAGCCCTAGAGCTCTCGCCATCTGACCAGCAGTAGAAGATATATCTGATGTGATATTGTAGTGATCTTTTAGAGGCAACCAATTGCCGTCATCATCCAAAAATGGCGTAGCAAAGTGACTATTCATCTGTCTACCACCGCTGAACTGATCGTTTTTAGGATCAGCGTATAATTGAGCAAAATAGTTTTCAACACTGCTGAGACCCAGCGCAAAAATCATCGTTTGATCGCGGTAGTATCCTGACCTGAAATCTCCCTTATTAAAAAATCGAGCCAGAGCAACTTGTGGCAACTCTTTTCCATCACCGGTAATACCAAATTTCGCCTTTCCTGTAAGCACTTCTTTTCTGGTGATCAGACTCGCCTCACGACTCATACAGCACAGCCAGTAATCTTTCAACACTTCATTCCTAAATCTATCCTGCTCAGATTCCACCTCAGGCAAAATCGTCTCAATTTCTTGTGCAATCATACTCATCTCACTTGTTAGTTATTCGATCTACTCACTCCCTATATACATTATATATACAGCCGAGCGCCAATTTTGGCTCACAAATATACGAAATTTTCTACCAAAAAAAGACAGCGACTGTTTAAAATAAAGTTAGTTTTTAGGGCCAAACCCTTTCTTATGAAATTATATTTGGGGGTGCCCCCGCTACGTCAACTTTTCCATCATTACAGTAGGCCCAAAGCCATAGATTGTACCACACAGATTCACCATAGATCCATAGTAGCGGGGTCGGGTCATCCATTCCTATTCACCCATATGAGATGAGCATCAGCAAGCATAGGAAAATACGGCTTCCTCCGGTCGCCGATTTCCTATGGCTGATGTCATCATCTCATATTGGCTCATATCCATTTCTACCCCTCACCCAAATCAAGATTTTTATTGCTTTACTAGACGGGTGCATTTCAAAATGTCGTTTTTTCGGGTCATGCATCAGCGATGCGAAGTGGGTCATGAGCGCATGCGAGTGAGTCCGTAGGACCGAGCGAACAGCGAGTCCCGAAGCGTAGCGACCTGACGACGCAAGGAGGAAGGTGATGCCAAAAGCGACAAAATGAAACGCACCCTTACTAGACTTGCATTTAAGAGAAGTATTCCAAAACCATGATGTCCCCCACCCTAATACAAAGAAAAAGTATTTCCACTATGACGTTAACTTCCGTAAATTATACCGTTTCATGGTATTTGGTACTATTTTTGATACATTCAATTACAATCTTATGAATCAAATAATTAGGGTTTAACGTCTTATTAACAAGCATTATATCCTGATTATCGTCATTTGGATGTCAGTAAACTATATTTGTCTCATCATTTAAATTAAACGTATTTACCATGAAAAATTTATTATCAATACTTATTCTTTGTTTGGCAGTGACTAGCATCTCTTTTGCTCAAAACAATGACGTTACAGGTCCTGTTATGTCTTTTGAGTCTAATACTGTAGACTATGGCGTCATCGAGCAAAATGATGAGCCTTATCGCGAATTTGAATTTACCAATACAGGCACTGAACCTCTATTGATCAAAAATGCCAAAGGTAGCTGCGGATGTACAGTGCCAGAATACTCAAAAGATCCCATCATGCCCGGTGAGACAGGCATATTCAAAGTGAGATACGACACTAAAAGAGTAGGTCCTATCAATAAGACCATTACAGTCACTACAAATGAACCTGACAATGGCACAAGAATTCTATATGTAAAAGGAGAAATAAAGCGTAAAGCAGCAGAAGAAAGCGTACCTCCTGCTAAAGAAAAAGGAATATTCTAAAGTTAGATTTTAGATACATTTAAAGCTTCGACTAATAAAAAGTCGGAGCTTTTTTTTTGTCTTATTATCTTAGTCGTATATTTAGAAGAGCTTAATCACAACTGTGTATCGGGGCATCGTGGTAAGCACATCAGTCGCTCTTTCACTTTTAACCCGCTTTATAGCCATAAGAGGCCTTTAAATACATCATTGTGGTTTGCAGATTCACTTATTTAAAACATACGGCAATTGAAGACAAATCTCATCAAGACAGCACTTTGGCTTTTGGCTTTCGTAGCCATTTTATCAATACTGAGCATTAAATGGTCAATTGAAGACACACCACTACCTGCCTTAGGCAATTTCTTATCTCCGAGCCATGGCTTTTGGCAGAATGCGGAGTCAACAAAGCGTGGATTCAGAGATATGACGATAGCACATCCATCTTTGACAGGTCAAGTTGAAGTTGTATTTGACGATAGACTTGTGCCGCATATTTTTGCTTCCAATGACTATGATGCCGGTTTTGCCCAGGGCTATATCCACGCTATGTTGAGGCTATGGCAAATGGATATTTCGACGCGCTTCACTCTTGGCCGACTATCAGAAGTTCTTGGGGATAGAGCTCTTCAGACAGATATTGACACACGGAGAAAGGGCATATTATGGGCTGCCGAAAAAGCCCTTTTTACATACTCAAAGGACAGTGTTACACATCGTCTGCTCAATGCCTATACCGACGGTGTTAATCACTACATCAAAAACCTCTCACCAAAAGACTACCCTATCGAGTTCAAACTGTTGGACTATGCGCCTGGCGAATGGACAACACTGCACTCTGTATCTACAGTAATAGCAATGGCCAGGACATTATCTATGCGTGAATACGATAGGCAGAACACTGTACTTCTTGATGTCCTTGGCAGGGAATATTTCAATATTTTATTTCCAAATCACCTTGACCATGAAGCACCGGTGCATCCCGGTCCCTGGAATCATATTAACGCAGAAAACTTAATAAAAGAAGATGATGATCGCCTATCTTTTCTGGGCACTCCTCCAATAAGCAAGCCTGCTGATGCTGACATTTTCATGCCGGAGATTAACATGGCCAGCAACAATTGGGCTGTGAGTGGCGAAAAGTCCAAAAGTGGTAACCCCATATTATGCAGCGATCCTCATCTTGGACTCAGCCTACCGTCTATATGGATTGAAAATCATCTCATCACACCGGAGAGCAACGTATACGGGGTTAGCTTTACAGGTATGCCTGCTGTCATCATTGGCTTTAATCAGCATGTGGCGTGGGGCTTCACAAATGGCTCACTAGATGTAGCAGATTGGCTAAAGGTAGAATGGAAAGATGAATCTAAGTCAGAATACCTGTATGAAAACAATTGGATAGCATCGGATTTCAGAGAAGAAATAATCAAAGTAAAAGGCCAACAAGACCATACAGAAAGAGTGCCCTACACCAGATGGGGCCCTGTAGCAGAGGAAAGCGAAGAGGGTGATCTTGTATTTAAGTGGACGGCCCATGAGACACACAACAAAGAAGAATTACAATTCTTTCCAAAGCTCAACAAAGCAAAGACCGTTGAGGAGTGTTTGGAGTTGTGCACCATATTCCCATCTGTCATTCAAAATATGGTCATGGCCGACAGAGGCGGCAGTATAGCCATGCGGTCACAAGGTTATTGGCCACTGAGACACGACTATAGCGGTCAGTTCATAGGCTCTGCGTCTGACTCTAAAGCAGCATGGTCGAGACTGATACCCTTTAAGGATATACCGGAGACGGTCAATCCTGATAGAGACTTCGTCTCCAGTGCGAATCAAAAGATTACAAACGATGAATTTCCTTATATTTACTTTGGTGTTTTTGGCACAGGTAGAGGGCGGATACTTAATAGACTCCTGGAACAACAAGAAAAATTCGACATAGAAGACATGATGGATATGCAACTGTCAGATTACTCCATTGGTGCAGAGGAAGCCTTGCCGTTATTGATCCGATATTTAAAAACAGATCAACTTAGAGAGCGCCACATAGACCTGGTGAATCAGCTGAAGGCATGGGACTTTAGATTTAATTCAGAATCGCCTAATGCCGCATTTTACAGTTCCTGGTTGAGAACCGCACAAAAACTTACATTCGACGAGATTATCGGTGCTGTCGATGAGAAATTTCTAAGGATACCATCATTAATGACATTTTTGGAATTGTTGCGAAGTGATGAGCATCATCATTTTTTCGATATACAAGAAACTGAATTGATAGAGTCCCCGTATGATATCGTAACGGATGCATTTTTATCAACCTGGACTGACATAGAAGAAGCGTATGGATCAGTATACGACATCCGGTGGTCAGACAGACTTCAACAACGTCTGAAACACATGGCTTCAATCGATGCCTTTTCAAAATCGGTAAATGTACATGGTCACTATGACGCTCTGAATGCCATGTCCACTGGTCATGGCCCCAGTTGGAGAATGATAGTAGAACTCACACCCGATGGCCCTATTGCTAAAGGTGTAAATCCGGGTGGGCAAAGTGGCAATCCGGGATCAAAATACTATGATAACGCAGTTCATCACTGGGAAGAAGGTATGTATTTTGATCTCAAACTTCCGGAAGAGCCCGATCTTGTCGACAACCCTTTGTTCACTTTAAAACTAAAGCAGCAATGAAAGATAAACTGTTTAGCCTATTGATACTTATTGTCCTGATCCATATCAGCCAACTGTATTTATCCTGGTGGACAATAGCGGTTCCGGCTTTAATTCTCGGTCTTATTGTAGTGTGGCCGGTCTGGCAGACTTTTGCCTTGACCCTGTTAGCAGTCGCCATATATACAGCCATTTACACCATATGGATAAATCATATCAATGACGGTATTATTGCAGGTCGGATATCATCACTCTTCAATGAGATAGGTACCGGAACATTAATAATCATTACAGCGCTTGCAATGGGACTATTAGCCGGTACTGCAGCGGGATTGGGAGCATCATTGAAACAAACCATAAAACAAAATTCACTATGATGGAAAAATCACCTTACCAGAAAGCAAGAAAAAAAGTTGATGAGAAAAAAGCCTTCTTCAAGCACTTATTCACATGGCTTATATTTAGTGTATTTTTCCTCATACTGAACTTCTCATCACCAGCTAATACGTTTTGGGCAATTTACCCAATAGCCGGCTGGGGGCTGGGCGTCTTGCTCCAGGCCGTCAAAATATATGGATTCCCGGGACTAGGTAGAGATTGGGAAAGAAAACAACTCGAAGAAGAACTCGAGCGGATCGAAAGAGAAGAGCAATTAAAAAGCAGATACCTCTACCTAAAAGAAAAACAAGAACACAACATCCTGGACGAACTGGAGGAAAGAGACCTAAAAACACTCTCTAAAGTAAAGCGCTACTGGGATGACGATGACCTTGTATAGCAGACAATCACAGGACGAAAGGCTTAAGGAGCTCGGGAGGTTAGGAGCTCAGGAGCTAAGAGGCATAGGAGCTTAGGTGTAGTCACTAGTTGTTTGATATATTTTTTCAAAGAAGAAGATAGTCCAATATGTCTTTTTGGTCTGAAGGTCGAAGGTCTTAAG
>SLDF01000032.1 GCA_007125435.1 Saprospiraceae bacterium | reverse complement strand
TGATTTCAGGAGATATTAGATGTAGCCTGGTGATTGAACAAAATCAAGCAAAGCGCCTTATTTTGAAGCCATTTACTCACGCTATTTTGTTTTCTTTATTTGTGTTCGTGAATCTCCTTCGTCGATTTGAAGCCGTAATGCCCGCCTGCTGCCATCGACAGGTGGCGGGCAGGGATTTTCTAATGCATAATTCTGGTCTAACATAGGCCGATAGATGCGAATTTCACAAATTTTACATTAACCATGCCGTGTAAACACTTTACTTGGTGGCTCCGAAAAAGCGTACAGCATTTATTCCAATGAAACTTTGACATAAATATGCGTGTTTTAATCAAACGACTCTTAGTCAAGTCACATTATTATGTATAAATTTGCGCAGTCTTTCAATATGCTTATTGCATCACGTGTCTGACAAAACCTCAAGTGATCAATTTGCCCAAAAAGACAATGGGCAAAAAGCCACAATGAAAGACACATCACTAATTATTAAAAGTAAATCATGAACCACTCAGTTAAAACCGATCAATATACTCACCATGACCATTACGGTGTAGATGAATTATTAGACAGCGACCATTTATTGGCCAGAGATGCTGTACGAGCATGGGTCAAGCAAGAGGTCTCTCCTATTATTGAGTCTTACGCAGAGAAAGGTGAATGCCCCACGCATTTATTCAAAGGACTGGCAGAAATTGGTGCCTTCGGCCCTAGTCTACCTACCGAATATGGAGGTGGAGGAATGGATGAGATAGCTTATGGTGTCATCATGCAAGAATTAGAAAGAGGAGACTCCGGTATCCGATCTATGGCATCCGTACAGGGGTCCCTGGTGATGTATCCGATTTTCAGATATGGCTCAGAGGCGCAAAAAAAGAAATATCTTCCCAAGCTTGGCTCAGGTGAGTTTATCGGTTGTTTTGGACTGACTGAGCCGGATCACGGCTCTAATCCCGGTGGCATGACCACAAACATTAAAGACGATGGAGATGCATACATCTTGAATGGTGCTAAAATGTGGATTACCAATTCTCCTGTGGCTGACCTGGCCGTCGTATGGGCAAAAGACGAAGAAGGTGCCATTAGAGGTATGGTTGTAGAAAGTGATAGCAAAGGGTTTTCTGCTCCAGAAATTCACGGCAAGTGGTCTTTGAGAGCATCTATTACAGGGGAGTTGGTTTTCGAAGATGTTAGAGTGCCCAAAGAAAATGTTTTCCCTGAAATCAAAGGGTTAAAAGGTCCCTTGTCCTGTCTATCTAAGGCTAGATATGGCATCGCATGGGGAGCAGTAGGAGCCGCATTAGATTGCTATGACTCTGCACTGAGGTACTCACTTGAGAGAGAACAATTTGGCAAGCCAATCGGTCAGTTCCAGTTGACCCAAAAGAAATTGGCAGAGATGATCACTGAAATCACCAAAGCTCAGTTATTGGTCTGGAGATTGGGTACGCTTGCTAATAAAGGAAAAGCAACACCTGCTCAAATTTCTATGGCCAAGAGAAATAATGTACACATGGCATTGGAGGTTGCCAGAGAAGCCAGACAGATTCATGGCGGTATGGGTATCACCAATGAATACCCCATCATGCGTCATATGATGAACCTGGAGACAGTCTTGACTTATGAGGGTACACACGATATCCATCTATTAATTACAGGCATGGAGGTCACAGGCTTAAATGCCTTCAAATAACAAAAGATTCTGGCTCAGTGAGTGCTTCTTACTGATACAATTTAGTGTGCTTGGGAGCACACGCTTTTTTGTGTTCTTAAGTTAGGAAGTGTGTCAAACTGAACTTTATACCTAAACAATCGTCTTATACGTTATAGGTTTAAGATTGTTTGAATAAGAAGTGAATGTCGAAAAGAATCGTTTTACTTATGATTACCCTTCTCAGTGCCTGGAGTGCACTAGGGCAGCGTATGGATACCATAGAATTGTTTAATCCCTCTTTTGAGGATATTCCAAAGCACAGCAGTCCTCCAAGAGGATGGATAGACTGCGGCTTTCCCGGAGAGTCGCCCCCCGATGTACATCCCACGACTACATTTAATGTGCTCAGGCCGGCACAGCATGGAAGGACATATCTGGGAATGGTCACCAGAGAAAATGATACCTGGGAGTCTGTCCAGCAAGGTCTTACGTTTCCAATCAAAGGCGGCAATTGCTATTCATTTTCAATTTATTTGTGCCGTTCGGACACATATTTGAGCTATACCAAGACTAAGGTAGATGAAAAGACGAAGTTCACTAACCCTGTAAAGCTTAGAATATGGGGCAGCTCAGGCAACTGTAAGAAAAATGAACTGTTGGCCGAGAGCGATCTGGTTAGCAATGTAGAGTGGAAACAGTTTAACTTCGAGTTCGAACCTACGGGAAGTTACTATGCCATAATTCTTGAAGCCTTTTACAGAACACCGGTATTGTTTCCGTACAATGGCAATTTGCTACTGGATAATGCTTCTTCAATAATCCAGATACCTTGTGATGGAGAGGAGCTGATAGCATCTGTAGACGAAGATGTAGTAAAAGAGGCACCAAGACCAAGCAGTGCTATTGTCAATACAGCGACTACACCTAAGGCACCACAGGAAGATAACGTCAATATCAGTCCTCTGGAAGAGACCAACACCTTAAACCTGCAAAGAGACAGGCTGAAAAAAGGATCTACGTTTGCCATTGACAATTTATACTTCGAAGCAGATAGCTCCGTAGTGCCTGAGGCTTGTTATCCAATCCTGGATGAGCTTTATCGTTTTATGGAAGCAAACAGTGATATCATCATAGAGATTGGTGGTCATACCAATAGTATTCCCGGCGATGAATATTGCAACAAATTGTCATTAGCAAGAGCCAAATCGGTGGCCGCGTATATACAAGACAAAGGCATTCCTGAACGTCGTTTGTTTTATAGAGGTTATGGTAAGACCAGACCTATTGCTGACGACTCTACACCTGAAGGCAAGCAAAAAAACCAACGGGTAGAAATCCGCATTCTCTATATGAAAAAATAGATGCTCTATACCTTTTATGCATTACAACACCCGTACTTTTCCACTAGAAGATATAACTGAAACAAAGCAGAGCATTAGACAATTGGCCACTCATCAGGAAGTCGCCACCCTTCTGGATAACAATGAATACCCTCATGATAAATACCGCAAATACGAGGTCATTTTAGGCTTCGATCCGGTATCTACATTTACAGGCGCACTTCATAGTAACGTCGACACTTTATTTGAAAATTTTAAGAGTTGGCGAAGTCATCAACCTTTCTGTCTTGGTTATTTTGGCTACGACCTTAAAAATGAATTAGAAGACCTTAGTTCTCAAAACAAGATATTATATCCGGCTCCAGATATTTTTTTCTTTTGTCCCGGTAGTTTGATTTTGATAAAGGATGGTAGATTAGAGATCAAATCTATCCACGACCCTGAGTCCATTTATCAAAAACTCATGGCTATCGGCTCAGGCAGCAAGGGCACTTCACCACGACTTTTACGGATATCATCATTCCCGGATAGGGTTCAATATATGAAGACTGTAGATGCTATTCGCCGCCACATCAAAGATGGAGATATTTATGAAATGAATTACTGTCGATACTTCGAAGGCGATATAATCAGTATGGATAGCTCGTGGATGCTCTCACAGCTTTTTGAAGATGCCGGAGCGCCCTTTTCTGTATATATGAAGTGGGCAGACCTGGAACTATTTTGTGCCAGCCCTGAGAGGTTCCTTGCTAAGAGAGGCAGCAAGCTCATTTCACAACCTATAAAAGGTACAATCAAAAGAGGTCGCAACACAAAAGAGGATTTGCAAAACCAGAATACGCTTTACAACAGTGAAAAGGATAGGGCTGAACACGTGATGATCGTAGATTTGGTCCGAAATGACCTGTCCCGGTCATGTCAGCCCGGGACAGTGATCGTTGAGGAACTTTATGGTATATACCCATTCAATGCTGTCACACAGATGATCTCCACCATTACCGGCGAACTAGCCGAGGGTGCTGATCCTGTAGACGCTTTAGCAAATTGCTTTCCAATGGGATCTATGACCGGCGCGCCCAAAATCAGAGCTATGCAGCTGATAGACCAATACGAAGACTTTAAGCGATCTGTGTTTTCGTCTGCTGTCGGCTACTGGGATGACGAAGGCGACTTCGACTTTAATGTCGTCATCAGGTCTATGATGGTTGATCTCAGTCAAAACAAACTCTTTATCCCGGTAGGCGGCGCGATCGTTTACGATTCGAAGGCTGAGGCCGAGTACGAAGAATCCCTGCTTAAGGCCGAGGGGCTCTTACGTATACTCAACATTAACAAAAGTATTCACCAATAATATCCCTTGATGAAAATGATATGTATTAGTTTTGCACTTATCATTTGACAATGACACAAAAGGAATGACTATGACATCACCGATGAACACTATACGATTCACCACCATTGCTCTCATCCTTTCCCTTTCCTTCGCAGCATGTCAGGATGGCACCACCTCCAAAGATGCGGAATCAGATGGAAAGTCCGTCAGTGCCGATTTGTATGTCAGATACCTCGCCGACGAAAGGTCATCAAAAATGACAGTCAGTTTTTACACTACAGACGAAAACAGGAAAAGGACACCATACGAAGAACCCGTCAAGATGTGGTATCAGGGACGTGCCCTCAGCGCCACACCTGCTCAGGTAAGAAGAGGTAGCTATCAAATTGACCTTACCAGCATGGACCCCGACACCATCGAGTTCCGCCTGGAGAAAGACAATGGCAAAGAAGCTATGCTCAATCTCGATATGACAACGCGTCGATTACCGGATCTGGTCAGTTTTTCTAAGTCCGATGGTCTCATTCTCGACTTCAAAAACGCCCCGCTTGCCGAAAGAGAAAGCCTCGTCATCGTCATGACAGACGCCAATAATAAAAGTCTATCCCACACTGTCAATGGTCCAGCCGACAGCCAGAAAGTCGTAGGCCTATCAGACCTGGAGACACTACAGACCGGCAAGGTCGACCTCTACACCGTCCACAAGCTTCGCCACCAAAAGGCATTAGACCACTTCACATTCAACATAGAGCAAGAGTTCTATTTCAAAAAGGTAGAAGTAGATTTAAAAGCTTAGTTTGTCTGCTTTCGAACCTGACTCTACAGCCCATGCAAATCGCGTGTATTCGTAGCTGCCTTATGTGCAGTCAGGAATACAAGGTAATAGCTCGGTCCGAAAGGCTCGCCCGGACTAACTGAAAACCCTACCCAGATCTTACACTTATCACTTCGCAGTAAAAAAAAGAATAAAAAAAACCACACAGCTATACACATTATAAAAAAATGTAATATATTTGGCACACATTATTATTAATCATAACCTGTAATAAATTTGATAACAGTTATTTGTGTTGGATCGGCCAAGAAAACCACGCAAATGATCAAACCAACTGAGATATGGAAAATACTGCATTATTCACCAGAGCGGACATAGTAGATTGTCAGCTTTTCTTGTCAAACGCAGCTAAGCGACAAGACCTCAACTCCAGTCAATGGAGCACGGACTCGTCAATACAATTGCTCGGAAGACCTTACTGTAAAAAGTACGATAGGTGTACGTTTGAGGTAGACGGCTTTGACAAGTCTATGGATTATTTTGTGGACCTGGGTGATGGTCATGGCAAAAGAATATTGAACCGAAAATTTCACTACCAATATATGAGTGCAGGTGATTATAAGGTACAGCTATACATAAAAGCGGGAGACAATATGATTCCGGTGTCGGATCATACCATAAGAGTGGAAGAAAGCTCTTTATACAGCACCCTTAGGTCGATCAGTTTGTTTTAGGCCCGGAGTGGTAGCAGAGTGAGGATGACGAGCAGCGAAAGTATAAAATTGTGGAAAAATAAAGATATCGAGTGATAAAATATCACTATAAAGACTGAGTACTTCCTTATAATTTTGTTTTTTTGAGATCAATTAATCTTAGCGAGGCCTGAACTTATTCAGGCCTTTTTTTGTATATTAAAACTGTATGGAAACAATAAAAAACATTTTTGAGAAGTATGCATTTGGCGTGTGCCAATATATCGGTGATAAGCTCGGCATATCAGCCGGTACGATAAGAACCCACTTCATCTACATATCATTCATCACAATGGGTTCGCCTTTGATCATCTACATGTTTGTCGCTTTTTGGATAAACATAAAGAAATACATTCGGCGCAATTCGATTCTTTGGGAATAGAAGCAAGTGCTCAAATGGGATTGAAGACATACTGAATGATATTGGCGCCCATTCTTAGTGCTTTTTGTCTGATCTCTTCGGGGTCGCCATGTACTTCCTGGTCTTCCCATCCATTACCCAGATCCGATTCATAACTATAGAAACACACCAGTCTACCTTCGTAAAACAAGCCAAAGCCCTGGGGCGGCAATCCGTCATGCAGGTGAATCTTTGGCAGACCATCAGGAAACGAAAAGCTTTGATTGTATATGGGGTGAGAGAAGGGCAGTTCGACGAAGTCCAGTTCGGGAAAAACCTTTTTCATAGCAGGTCTGACAAAAGGATCCATACCATAGTTGTCATCGATGTGAAGAAAACCGCCACCGATGAGGTAGGTGCGTAAGTTTTTGGCATCTAGATCAGAGAATACCACATTTCCATGCCCCGTCATATAAACAAAAGGATAGTTGAATATCTCCGGTGAACCTACGTCGACAGTTGCGTATTCCGGGTCTATAGCCATGTCTAAGTACTGATTGCAAAATCTGGCCAGATTAGGCAAAGCTGTCGGATTAGAATACCAATCGCCTCCGCCGCCATACTTTAATAGAGCCAACTTGAGCTGTGGTGGCTCAGCACTTCCCCAAAGTGTAGACAAAGTGAAAAAGAAGATGAGGCTCCATGTTAGTTTGTGCATATGAAAATAATTTAGTCACTTTTAACAACGAAGGACAATGATAGAAGTTGCCTAATGGCTACATATTCATGTCGTTAATCACTTTCAAAGTCGAGGCTGCATATAAGCCCGCTGTTTCTGTCCTAAGTCGTGAAGCGCCAAGGCTTACAGGCTGACAATTAGCAGCTTTGGCGATATTCACCTCTTCGTCTGTAAAGTCGCCTTCGGGACCTATAAAGACAGATGTGTCTTTGCCCGGGGACACGATCTGAGCAAGGGCATTAGCGTCTTGAGTATCGCACCAGGCTATGAATTTGTCACCAACGGCATGATCCACCGCATCTTTAAAGTTCAGGCCTATGTGTATCTGAGGCATATGACACTGCAGAGATTGCTTCATTGCTGAAATGGCAATCTTTTCGAGGCGTTCTTTCTTTATCTTTTGTCGGATGGTTCTCTTGGTCTCTATGAAGTAAATGTATTGTGCGCCCATTTCGATCACCTTTTCTAGCATCCATTCCATTCTGGCAGCTTGCTTAGTAGGTGACACATAAAGGTGTAGCCAGGGGAGCGTTGGGGTTTGTGTACGGGTCTCTATTATTGAAGCCTTCACAGCGCGTTTGTCATCACTGATAATGACCGCTTCATAAAAGTGACCTTCACCGTCGGTCAAAAAGAGATGCTTTCCGGCTCTCATTCTGAGACTTTGGACAATGTGTCTGGAGTCTTCGACAGAGAAAAAGACCTGCTCGCCTTGAATATTATTGCTGTAAAACAGTTGCATACATCGTCAAAGGTACGATAGAGTCCAATAAGAAATATAATTTTCTCACGATTTGATGTACTTTTGCGCCGCTTATCATTGCAGACTTGCAACTCAAATACAAAACATGCGTTTTGAAAGTCGCAAGGCGTAGTTCAATACGTAAGGGCAATATCAGTAGTCGCGAAGTCAAGCTTCAAGGCATTAATAGAATAAATATAGTGTAAAGCAGACATGGATACAGTAATCATCGTCATACAGTTCTTTTTAAGTTTGTCTATACTCGTCATCTTGCATGAGTTTGGACATTTTCTTCCTGCTCGATTATTCAATACAAAGGTTGAAAAGTTTTACTTGTTTTTTGATCCCTGGTTTTCTTTGTTCAAGGTCAAGAAGGGAGATACAGAATACGGTGTGGGCTGGTTGCCTCTAGGTGGCTATGTCAAGATATCAGGTATGGTCGACGAGAGTTTTGACAAGGAGCAACTCAAAAAGCCGCCTCAGCCCTGGGAGTTCAGGTCAAAACCGGCCTGGCAGCGTTTGATCATTATGCTGGGTGGTGTTTTCGTCAATTTCATTTTGGGATTTTTCATTTTTGGGATGATTCTGTGGCAATATGGTGAAGAATATCTACCGGCAGATAATTTGACCTATGGCATTGTTGCCGACTCCCTGGGACAGGAACTGGGTTTACAGACCGGAGATCAAATTCTGTACGTCGGCGATGTGCGCTTTGAAGAGTTCAACCCCGGCCTTATCATCAGAGAAATCGCTTTGAATGATGCAAAGACCATTACTGTTAAGAGAGACTACGAGGTCATTGACATACAAGTGGAGGAGCGGTTTGCCGATGAACTCACCAGATACTCTAATAAAGACAATCCATTGTTCAATATGCGATTCCCCTTTAATATAGCCAATGTACTGGAGGACAGTCCGGCTTACAATGCCGGTCTCGAAAAAGGCGATAAGGTCATAGGCGTTAATGATCAACCCACTGTGTTTTTTGATGAAATCAGTAGTGTGCTCAAGAGCAGCCCTGCCTCTGATATCACCTTGACAGTGATAAGAAACGACATGGACACCCTGCAACTGAATATGACTACGACAGAGGAAGGCACTATAGGCGTGAACCCACAGCATCCATTTGAGATATTCGGCACAGAGCGAAGAGAATATACATTTGCAGCGGCTATGCCTGCCGGTGTCGATAAGGGCTGGACCTTCCTAACTGATCAGATCAAAGCCTTTGGTCAGATGTTCAGAGGTCGTATGAAGGTCAGCGAAAGCCTAGGCGGATTTGGCACCATTGGCAGTTTATTTCCATCGACCTGGCAATGGGAGACATTTTGGAGAGTGACAGCCATATTATCACTGATATTAGGCTTTATGAATTTATTACCGATTCCGGCACTAGATGGTGGTCATGTTGTGTTTCTATTGTGGGAAGTCATCACAGGCCGAAAAGTCAGTGATAAAGTCATGGAGACAGCGACTATGGTTGGCTTCATTATCATCATAGCTCTGGTCTTATATGCCAATGGATTGGACGTCATGAGGTTTGTCAATAAGTGATGACAGGCTGCATTAGCGCTCAGGCGACAGGTTCTAGGAGAATGCAGCTTGTGTAATTAAATCAGGATTAAAAGGAAACAAATTTGTCTGTAGAAATAAAAAATGTGCTATTTTTGCACCGCTATCAGCCGAAGTGGCGGAATTGGTAGACGCGCTGGATTCAAAATCCAGTGATGGCAACATCGTGCGGGTTCGATTCCCGCCTTCGGTACTAAAGCCTTCAAACCTAGTTTGAGGGCTTTTTTCATTTGGGCATCTTTGTACCTTTATTATTGATATGTTTTTTCAGCTACCTTTTATTTTGCCGCTTTGGGCATCACCCTCCTCCTTACGTCGTCAGGTCGCTACGCTTCTGGGCTCGCTGTTCGCTCGGTCCTGCGGACTCATTCGCATACGCTCATGACCCACTACGCATCGCTGATGCAAGACAAGAAAAAGTCAACATTTTGGAGTGCACCCTATGTTTTCTTCTGTATATTTGAGTTTTTCATTAATCAATTTTTTACATCAAAAGGAATAGAATTATGACTTGGATTTGGTTTCTACTTATCGGTGCACTGGCCGGATGGTTAGCTGGAAGGATCATGAGGGGACGCGGCTTTGGTATTTTGGGCAATATTATTGTGGGTATCATTGGCGGCTTTTTAGGTGGCTGGCTGTTTGGCCTTATTGGGCTTGAGGCTAAAGCTAGCTTTATGGGGTCATTGGTCACAGCTACGGTAGGGGCCGTATTTGCCATTTGGGTTGTCAGACTGATCAGTCGATGAGATGACACCTACAGACTACAGCCGGGATAAAAACCAGATCAAAAAATGGCGCTTGATTCTAGGAAAGTCCGCCGATCAGGAAAAAACTGCAGAGCTATCAGCAAAGGAGCAAGGCATAGATAAAACACTGGGCGCACTTTACGACTCCAATAGGAAAGGTGACTTATCGGGATCTCAGCCCGACATAAACAAATGGCTGGGAGATATAAGGACATATTTCCCGGAATCTACACAACACCTGCTTCAAAAAGAAGCCGTAGATAAACTCGGCATAGAAAAGTTTTTAGAAGCACCTGATGTATTAGAAAAAATTGTCCCTGATGTAAAATTGGCCTATACCATTTTATCCCTTAAAGACGCTATTCCCAACCACGTCAAGGATACGGCCAGACAAGTCATTGAGCGATTGGCTACTACGATCTATGAAAAAATCAAAATGCCGGTTCAGCTCGCCGCAAAAAAAGGAATTCAACGCTATCAAAAGCGAAATCAGAGACAAAATCAAATCATAGACTGGCCACGTACCATTCGGTATAACCTCAAACATTACGATGCGAAAGAAAAACGTCTGGTACCTGAACGTATTTTTGGCTATAACGCCAGGAAGCGATCTGTACGAGAGTTATTTATCCTCATGGATCAAAGTGGCTCTATGGCAGACTCCATAGTATACACCGGAATTATTGCATCGGTTCTGCATAGATTGCCTTCGATGCAAACCCATCTTGCAGCCTTTGATACAGAGGTTGCCGACCTGACTGATCTTTTAGACGATCCGGTAGAGCTTTTATTTGGCGTGCAAATGGGTGGCGGTACGGACTTGGTAAAAGCGCTGACATACGTACGGACGAAAATGCGGCGACCCAGAGAAAGCGTTGTATTTGTCATAAGTGACTTATACGATTATGCACCGGATCGAGTCATGTTGGCTAAGTTTGAAGCCCTGCATGCAGACGGTGTCAAATTGGTAGTTATACCCGCACTGTCAGACGAGGGTAAGGCCGACTTTAATCTCCCTGCGGCTGCTCATCTGGATCAAAAAGGTATACCTACATTAGCTTGCACCCCTGATAGGTTTTGTCAAGAGTTACCGGCTTTACTGTCGTAATCGTCGAGACAATATCTACAACGACTCTTTGTCTTTAATACCATCATTTTCCGTTATCCGCTTTGTATTACTTACGGGCAGTCTGTCAATCAAATAATTATATGGATCGATACCTGCTGTGTGCGGCTCCTCATCAAGGTAAAAGATAAACACATTGTCCTTCTCTGAAATCAGTTTTCTTTCATAGACCAATGGTTTGCCAAACTTGGCATTACCGGTTGGTTTAGCAAACACTGCGATGTCAATGTAGTCTTCTATGTCAATGGGTGTTTCTGTACCAAGTGTGTCCGCGCTGAACTTTTCAGACTGGGTGTGGACCTTCACTTCATATGTATTATCCTTCTTAGAATATGTAGCATCGATAACGCGATTGTCAAACAGAATGATATCCTCAAACAAGTCGTGGATTAAGTACTGAAGAGAGTCAGGCGTGACTTCTCTGAAAGCAGATAGGGCGGCTTCGGATGTAGGATAAGGAGGCCCCTGGTAACCATAATCACTTAAAAGGCTACGCAATGCCTTGTTGACGTTTTCTTCGCCGATCATTTCTTTGAGATAGTACATCACTACTGAGCCTTTTTGGTAGTAAATATAACCCTGATCCTCTACGAGTTTGACCGGACGCTCTGCTTCAGTCTCTGCGCCCCTGCCTCTGAGGTAGCCATTCATCTCATACCTTAAGAATTTATGCATTTTGTCTTTTCCATACTGCTGCTCCATGACCATTAGGGAGGCATACTGCGTAAAGCATTCGCTCATCATTATGGAGCCTTGCATCATTGCTCCGATCAATTGGTGTGCCCAATACTGGTGCCCCATTTCATGAGCTACGACATAGAAGACCAGATCAATATCATCTTCATCTACGTCTCTTAAGTCCATGATAAATCCAATACCCTCACTGTATGGCATTGTGCCCGGAAAAGCCTGTGCAAAAGAAGAATAGCGAGGAAACTCAATAATCCTGCATTGTTTGTGATAATATGGACCAAAGTTTTCGGTAAAGTATTCTAATGAGCGCCTCATGCTTGTCAGCATGTTTGGTACATTATACTCATGTCCTTTGATATAATACACTTCGAGATCAATATCGTTCCATGTCTCTCGGGCGACTTCATATTCTGCTGATATGAAGGCAAAAAAGTTTAATGCTTTGTGATCCAGTTCATAACTAAAAAAGCTTCTATCGCCTTCTTTCCATTCTTTAATAAGGCTGCCGGGAGCAACAGCTATTTGATCCTTGTCTGTGCTAATGGTTGCCCGCATGGTCACCCAGTCTGAGTCTTTTGAGAGAAAATGATTTCGCCTTTTAAACATGTCTTCATCATCAAGCCTCGGACTTCGTTGTCGTGGTGGAAGCCCAAGCTTTTCTCTTCGGTTTTTGTCTGAAATTTCATAGTTTGGATTGTAGGCCATCATGGGCATGATATCCATGGTGTTGAAGAATGTACCATTGTGGGTAATTTCAAGGTATGACGTTGCATTTTGAAAGCCCTTTGTAATGCGATTTGCTGTGACCCGGATAGCTATTGAATCACCGGGCGCCATGGGTTCATGCAAGGCATATCTTCTGTATTTCAGATCCTTTTCATCCAGTACCAGGTCGCTGTTGGGTATGTCTATTTCCATCTTCTCCACCAGTGAAGGCAGTGTGAAGTGAAGCGTGTCAATGGCAACCTCATTTTTGTTGACAATAATGGCATTTGTAGTCACATATAGGTCTCTGTCATAAGGATGAATATCAATCGTGAAGTCTAAATCCACCCAACGAGGCTGCAAAGCATCCTCATATTTTTTAAACTTTTGTTCATACTCTACTCGTAACTGCTCAGCTTTTTTGCTGGAGTGATAGTGGTTTAGAACTTGCGTGTTGTAATACACCCATGCAAATGAAAGCACAAACAATAGACCCCACGAAAAGAAGTAAGCACGACTGGACGAGAAACGCTTGCCGGCAAGCTTTGACCGCCATTTACCGGCAGTCTCTTTTCCTCTGACAAAGAAGAAATAGGTGGCAAAAACTAATAGACCTGCGAATATGAGCCAATACGAATGAAAACCAACAAGTCCGGGAATAAAAGGCCCGAAGCCGTTCATATCAGAATATGTAGAACCGGAATCACTGCCATATGAGACCATGTTGGTACCTATTCTTAGCACCGCCCAAATAAAACTATCCACAATAATAAATGCTATAAATACAAAATACGCTATATACCTATTGTTGATCAGGTGGTGCAGGAGGAGCGCTAAAATACAGAGATAGGTAAAACTAATCATGTCAATGACAAGTAGAGATTGCACATATACCATCAATTTGTAGTCAAAGTAGCCCATGATAGTCTGCGTCACTATACCGGTCAAAATGGTAACGCACTGTAAAATGGCCAAACTGATAAGTAAGGCTATTAATTTAGACGAATATACCGCCATGGTCTTTATAGGAGAAGCGTCAACTATACCATCAATCTTGACATCTCTTTCTTTCCAAACCAGGACTCCTGAGTAGAACACAATGATGGCCATTGTAAATAGATAAAAACCGCCGCGGATGCGATCAATCACTTCATAGGTGACCGGGTATTGCTTATTGCCATAGTTTACTGAAAATGATGTCAGGCTGGCAATAAGATTTATCAATCCAATGATTACTATGATGATGAAAGTTTGATTTCGGACGATCGATGATACTTCAAAACGCAGCATATGCCACCACATTGTCAATGTCGTGCCTTGTGATGATCTCTCAAAAGTGCGAATGATATCAAACTTCTGCTCACCGGGGTCACCCTCTTCATCAGGAGCCGTTTTCTTTTTCTTTCTTTTTTGATTAGGCTCGCCCATTTTAAAGAGGCTGAAATTAAACAGCATCAATACGATGGCTCCAAGCACCCAGATGGTGCGGTTTATTAACATTTGACCGGAGAGGGTTACTGCACTTATGTTTTTTTCATCGACAGTCAAGTACTTAGTAAGTGTTGTAAATGGTCTCTCCCCAAATGGATCCAGAAGATTTGCTAACCATTCCTTTTCCAGATCCTGAAGGTACGAACCGGAAAGGACATACAAGACTAAAATAACCATGGCGCCAACAAAGGCAACCAAATTGCTTCTGAAGGATACAGCCAGGGCATACATGATAGCACCGGCAATAAAAGCATTGGGAATGGCAAATGTTAGCATACCTTGAATGTGGCCACTCCATATCACAGGTCCAAACCTCGACGCCTGCGCCCATGGCATATACGGCCCAATCAATGCACCGATTGAAACACCCAACATCGGAATGATACTGATAATAAAAGCACCTAAAAATTTTCCAAAATAATAGTCTCTACGCCTTATAGGTGAAGTGAAAATAAATTGGTACATCCCACTTTTAAAATCTCGCATAGCAGTAGCAGTCATGAAAGCTGCTGACATCAATAGTGCAGTTATTGACAAAGCACCATAAAACCTCTGAATGACAAAAGGAGCATTCTTCTTGACACTCCCTACACCCCCGCCAATCGTCACAAAATCAGAGGATACTGCTCCCATAACAAGCAAGGTCACAATAGCAAAAAATATCCATAACATTGGGGTTCTTATCCAGCGCTGAATCTCGTATTTGATAAAAGTCCACATAGCAATCAGGTTTTAAGTGTTGGTTATACCAGGTTGTTGAGCTTGGCAAAAAATACATGTTCTAATGATTCGGCAGACTTTTTAAAATCCGATCCGGGCGATTCATCTGCAAACACGGTGATGAGGGGCTTGCCAGCTACCAACTTGTTACTGATCACTTGATAATTTGACTTATAATCTGCCAATTCCGACTTTGCTATGCTTTTTTCGAAGACTTTGTCCTTCACGATGCTCAGTGCATCCTCAGTAGCACCGGCATATAAGACCTTGCCCTTGTCCATAATAGCCATCTGACTACAGAGCTCCTTGACATCCTGAACAATATGTGTCGAAAGAATAACTATGACCTGCTCTCCGATCTCACTAAGAATGTTGTAAAATCGATTGCGCTCACCGGGGTCAAGTCCGGCTGTCGGTTCATCTACTATGACGAGGCTTGGACTGCCAATGAGGCACTGAGCAATGCCAAACCGTTGGCGCATACCGCCTGAGTAAGAGCTCACAGCCTTTTTTCTGTGTTCATAGAGATTGACCTTCTGGAGTAAATAATCCACCATGTCCTTGCGCTCCTTTGGGTTGTCAAACCCTTTTAAAATGGCAAGATGATTCAGCAGCTCCGTAGCGGATGACTTGGGATAGACACCAAATTCCTGAGGCAGATATCCCAGTGTTTTTCTAACCTTAGACTGTTCGCGTAGGACATCGATCTCTCCGAGAGATACTTCCCCGCTGTCTGCCTCCTGAAGCGTAGCTAAGGTGCGCATGAGAGAAGATTTCCCTGCACCATTAGGGCCGAGCAGGCCAAACATACCTGTGCTGATCTCAAGGTTCACCTCGTCGAGAGCTTTTACACCATTGCTGTATTCCTTAGAAAGGTTTCTTATTGATAGTCTCATGATAGTAAGTGTTTTGTATGCTACCTATTACCTCTTCAAGGGTTATAAGGTGTAGCCTATAGTTATTGATGTCAATTTTGTCAAAATGGTCACAAAAGTTGGGTGTATTTTATTTTTTTGCCTTGGGCATCACCCTCCACCCCAATCCGCCAAAGTGTTGGGGACTCTTTGAGCTTTGGGGTGGAGGGTCGCTTTTTAGAGTCTAAAAACAGCCATCTTAATGATCCCAAGTCTTGCTCTTTTGAGTAATATCTTCGAAAAAAAAATACTTACGTAGCTATGGCTATGCTCGTATTTTTATTCTTCGATCTCACTCAAAATAGCTGCGACTTAGATCACACGATGGCTATTTTCAGACTCGTTACAGGGCTCCCTGAACGGTCGGCCTCTACTCCGCTATCGCTGCGCAGAGTCTGGCTCCTGTCGTCGCCACCCTTTCACATCGCTGATGCATGTCCATCACATCGTCATTCTGAAATCTACCCCCAAAAATCTCTCTATTATTTTCTTTTTATAAACTTTTTATCGACTTTTGTATCTTATGGAAGGGTCGATTTATTCGACATCTATCCGGTGTAGCCCGATCGTAATAGCGGGCTACTTTTTTTCTCCCATATCGAATTATCATGCCATCTTATCATACAGAGTACAAGTTTCATTCTATTTGTACAAAACTGTTCTTTGGGTTAAGAAAAGCTGGTGTCATACAATGCGCCTTTTCTATCTGTATATCACCTCCTCTCAAACACTTGTCAAGTTTACACATTTTTGTGTAGTTACCTTGTTTTTTTCGACGAAATCATGGTACTTTTCTTTTAAACCTACTTTTATCTTCGAAGCTACTAATGGATCAATAAATGCCAATAGCTATCAATAGGACGACCGAATCGCATCAGCGATGTGAAGTGGTGGCGTAGCGTATGCGAAGCCAGACTCGACGCAGCCCCGGCGGAGTCGAGGCCGAGCGAATAGCGAGCCACGGAACGTAGCGACCCGAAACGAAGTGGAGGGTGATGCCCAAAAAACACATATAAAACACAGCCAAAAAAGGGAGCGATATAAAATTTTGTGCGATATTTTGACTGTTTTTCAACGTGTTATAAAAAGATTAATATGATTTTTCTCTAAAAAGTGTTGGAATTATAAAATAGTAAATCTACCTTTGTGCCGCTTTAAAAGAAATTGATTAAAAAATTTTATAAAACACATCAGAAGTGGATACTTTAAGTTATAAAACAAAGTCAGCCCGTAAGGAGGATGTTCAGAGAGACTGGTACATTGTCGATGCGGAAGGAGAGGTAGTAGGCAGATTATGCTCTAAGATCGCTCATGTATTGAGAGGTAAGCATAAGCCAAGCTATACACCTCATGTGGATTGTGGTGATAATGTCATTGTGATCAATGCCGATAAAATCAGATTTACAGGAAATAAGATGAAGACGAAAGAATACCTTACGTATTCATTGTATCCGGGTGGTCAAAAGAAATCTACACCAGAGCAGAAATTGGCGAAGAAGCCTGAGTTTATCATAGAGAATGCGGTGAAAGGCATGTTGCCTAAGACAAAGCTGGGTAAAGCTATGATTAAAAAATTATTTGTTTACGCTGGCGGAGAGCATCCACATCAGGCTCAGAAACCACAACCATTAAATGTTTGATTGAAATATGGAAATGATCAACACGATAGGAAGAAGAAAAGCATCTGTTGCCAGAATATATTTGACTAAAGGTAAGGGTGATATACAGATCAATGGAAAGGACATCAAGGAATACTTTCCTCAAATGCACATTCAAAACAAAGTTTACGAGCCGCTGAATGCCATCAGCACGGATGAGAAATTTGATCTTAAGATCAGAGTAGCCGGTGGTGGTATCAAGGGTCAGGCAGAAGCCATCAGAATGGGTATTGCCAGAGCATTGGTGGATCTAGACGCTGAGTTTAAGTCGCCACTGAAGGAGAGAAAGCTCCTTACCAGAGATTCACGAGCTGTAGAGCGTAAGAAGTACGGTAAGCCAAAAGCGAGAAAGAACTTCCAGTTCAGCAAGCGTTAATCTGAGGTCCATTATTTTTGAATTTGTAAAGAGAATAGAAAAATTAAAATTAAAATGAAAAAACCCACACATAAAGAACTACTGGATGCAGGTGTACACTTTGGTCATTTGAAGAGCAAGTGGAATCCTAAAATGCAGCCATATATATTTGCTGAGCGCAAAGGTATCCACATCATCGATGTCAATCGCACCCAGGAAGGGATGGAAAGAGCGGCTCTTGCTCTGAAGCAATTGGCTAAATCAGGAAGGAAGATCATGTTTGTCGCGACTAAGAAGCAAGCCAGAGAAATCGTATCTAAAGCTGCTCAAAGTGTCAACATGCCATATGTTACTGACAGATGGTTGGGTGGTATGATGACCAACTTTTCTACTATCAGAAGATCTGTCAAGAAGATGCAGAATATCGAAAAGATATTGGCCGATGGTTCACTGACTTCTGTGACAAAAAAAGAAAGACTGACTTTGTCCAGAGAAAAAGAAAAGCTGAATAGAGTATTAGGTGGTATAGCTGATCTTAATAGATTGCCTTCTGCTTTATTTATCGTAGACATTTCGCATGAGCACCTGGCACTAGCTGAAGCAGACAAATTGGGCATGAAGACATATGCTATGGTAGATACCAACTCAGACCCTAATTTAGTTGACTTTGCTATTCCGGCTAATGATGATGCCAGCAAGTCTATAGAGCTTATTACAAACTTTGTAACAGAAGCCATCAAAGAAGGTCTGGCTGAAAGAAATGCTGCCAAGAAAGCAGAAAAGCAGCAAGAAGAAGCTTAAAAACTATTTTCAATAAGACAATATAAAGAGACAATAACAATGAGTGAAACAACAATATCTGCATCAGATATAAAAAAGCTAAGAGATCAGACCGGAGCCGGTATGATGGACTGCAAAAAAGCGTTGACTGAAGCTAATGGTGACTTTGAAGGCGCGATAGAGATCTTGCGTAAAAAAGGTCAAAAGCTTTCTGTGAAAAGAGCTGACAGAGATGCCAAAGAAGGTGTAGTCTATGCTCTAGTTAATGATGCTGCGACTAAAGGTGTGGTCATACGATTAAGCTGTGAGACAGACTTCGTGGCTAAGAATGACGATTTTGTCAACCTGGCTAAATCTTTTGCAGAAATCGCTCTTAATGAGTTTGCAGACACAAAAGACGAATTGCTTAATGCCAAGTATGAAAACATCACTATCGGTGAAAAAGTAACTGAGCAGGTAGGAGTCATTGGTGAAAAAATCGAGTTGGCGGACTATCAAAAGCTAGAAGCTCCTATGGTCGTTTCATACATACACATGGGCTATCGCGCAGGTGTATTGGTAGGGACTAACAAGGCAAGTGATGCTTTTGTAGACCCGGCAAGAGACGTAGCAATGCAAGTAGCAGCAATGAAGCCTATAGCTCTAGATAAAGATGGTGTAGACCCATCTGTAGTGGAGAAAGAGATCGAGATCGGTAAAGAGGTAGCAAGACAAGAGGGCAAGCCTGAAGATTTGCTAGAGCGTATTGCTATGGGTAAGCTTAATAAGTTTTATGCAGAAAATACGCTATTGAACCAGTCCTTTGTAAAAGACAACAGCAAAACTGTTGCTCAATACCTGAAGGATCAGGACGCAGAGTTGACTGTGACCGCATTTAAGCACGTGAAACTAGGATAATTTATTTCAAAAAAGCGAATCATTACGGTTCGCTTTTTTTATATCTTTTTGTTAATGCAATCCCCATTGATTTGGGCATAAATCAAAAAAACAAGATCGGGTAAAACTTCAAACATACAAACATGCCAATAAAGTATAAAAGAGTATTGCTAAAGCTGAGTGGAGAGTCCCTCATGGGTCAAGATAAATTTGGCATCAATCCTGAGATGCTGATTCATTATTCTTCTCAAATAAAAGACCTGGTGGCGGCCGGTGTAGAGGTAGCTATAGTCATAGGTGGCGGGAATATATACAGAGGCCTGCAAGCAAATGAATCCGGTATAGAAAGAGTGCAAGGAGATTATATGGGCATGCTGGCCACTGCGATTAATGGTATGGCACTGCAGTCTGCTCTTGAGAAGATGAATGTATATACCAGGCTGATATCCGCTATCAAGATGGAGCAAATAGCCGAGCCTTACATTCGCCGAAGAGCTATACGCCACCTGGAGAAAGGTAGAGTCGTAATCTTTGTCGGAGGTACCGGTAGCCCTTATTTTACAACAGACTCGGCGGCTGCACTTCGAGCCAATGAGATCAATGCCGATATCATACTAAAAGGTACTCGCGTTGATGGTATTTATACAGCTGACCCAGAGAAAGACCCCAATGCTCAAAAGTACGACACGCTTACATTTGCCAAAGTCATCAGCCTGGGGCTAAATGTCATGGATATGACAGCATTTACGCTTTGCCAGGAAAATAATCTGCCTATCATAGTATTTGATATCAATAAGAAGGAAAATCTGGGGAGAATCATTTTGGGAGAATCTGTAGGCACACTGGTCGAGGGCTAGTATTGAGGAAAGTTTTCTGTTGGGGTTTCTGGCTAAGGCTAGCATCGGCGACGATTTGATGGTCTGTAAATAGTAGTCCAAAGACAAGTTATAACCCGGATTATGCATTGGAAATTCGTAATGAGGGTTAAAATGGCGAAAAAATAAGTGATTTTGTGAATGAGCCATAGTCAACCCTACGGTGATTGAACAAAATCAAGCAAAGCGAATTATTTTGAAGCCATTTAAAGCCGTAATAGATTTTCTAATGCATAATCCGGGTTATAATATCGATAAGTACTTTTTATCCACATCTAGGATGATAAAGGAGTCCATATGTATGAGCTCTATGGATACGTACTCTTTGCCCTTTACCTCGACGAGTCTACCCCTCAATCCAGTCAGGTCTCCACCGATGATTTCTAGCTCCACACCGGGTACGAGGTCATCAGAAGAAATATTCTCGGCATTATGAGCAGACCCCTCTACTCTTTTTAGCATCTCAATATCTTCATCTTTTACGACGGCCGGTGCATTGTCGTATTTTACGAATCCCACGACATGGTGAGTGTCTAAAACCGGTATGTAATCTTCAAGCAGAAGATGTACCAACAGATATCCTTTAATAAGTGGTGTCTCTACCTTTTTTACTTTTCTGGTATAATGGCGAACCTGAGTTTTTAGTGGAAGATAATAAGGTATAGATTTTCTATCCAGTGCCTTGGCTACCATTTTCTCGCACTTGGCCATGACGCGCACGGCAAACCATTTGCGTTCATGTGGGTCCAGAGTCTTAGTAAATGGTGAAACTTGAGTTGACATTATAACCTCCAGTAATCCAGTTGTTTGACTTCATCTCTATCCATCACACCTTTGAGGTCAAATAAAATAGGGCTATCGCTCATGATATCTGTAAAATACTTTTCATCTAATGATACATAGGCCTTGTGATTGACAGCCAGAATAACAGCATCATAAGGACCTGCCGGCTCATCCATCAAAGTCAAATTGTATTCATGAGCCACTTCATTAGGCGAAGCATATGGGTCGACAAGGTGGACATTAAGTGAATACTGCATCAGTTCCCTGACCAGATCAGCGACCTTAGAGTTGCGGATATCAGCTACATTTTCTTTGAATGTAATACCCATGACTAATACCTTGGAGTTTTGAGGGTTCTTACCTTTTTTGATTAGCTTTTGGACGAGCTTTTTTGCTACAAAAGCCGTCATGCCGTCATTAATGCGGCGACCGCTGGATATAATCTGAGGCTCCATGCCAATTTGCCTGGCTTTATAGACTAGATAGTAAGGGTCTACACCAATACAATGGCCTCCAACAAGACCTGGTGAAAACTTTAGGAAGTTCCACTTTGTACCGGCAGCTTCTAAAACCTCGAGTGTATCTATATTCAATTTGTCGAAGATCATGGACAACTCATTCATCAATGCGATATTGATGTCTCTTTGCGTATTTTCTATCACTTTAGCCGCTTCTGCTACCTTTATCGAGCTGGCCTCATATACACCTGCCTTGATGGCTTCCAGATATACTTTTGCGATCTCTTGAGAGCTTTCATTGTCAGAGCCCGACACTATTTTTAATATTTTCTCTACCGTATGCTCCTTGTCTCCCGGATTGATTCGCTCCGGCGAATACCCCACTTTGAAGTCCTTTCCAAATTTTAGACCGGACTCTTTCTCCAGGATCGGCACACAATCTTCTTCGGTACAACCCGGATAAACAGTGGACTCAAAAATGACATAGTCGCCTTTCTTCAACTGTTGCCCTACCGTCTTCGAGGCTGAAAGGACAGGTTTGAGATCAGGCACACAATGCTCATCGACAGGTGTAGGCACTGCCACGACGTGAAAGTGCGCCCTCTTTAAATCTTCATGATTGGAAGTATAGTTTATCGTTTTATTGTCGAAGGCTGATGACTTAAGCTCCTTTGATGGGTCAATTCCATTTTTCATCATTTCTACCCGATCCGCATTGATGTCAAAACCGATAACGTCAAAATATTTGGCAAACTCTAAGGCTAAGGGCAGCCCTACATATCCTAATCCAATGACAGAGATGGCCTTTTTTCGGGACTTTAAATCGTCATATATCTTCATAGTGGCTTTGTTTTGTCGGCAAATGTACGTATTTGATTTATAACTTTAATTGATTGATGGTGTTTATTGGGCCGGCACTTCGCTTATTTTGATATTGTCATTTTGGGCATCACCCCGACCCCGTCACATACCAAGACCTTGGTTTGTGACGGGGTCGGGGTCGCTATGCTACGCTACTCACTATTCGTTCGGTCCTACGGACTGCCTCCTGAAGGTCGGCATAGCTCCGCAGCGCTGATGCAAGACAGTAGAATAGATGGATTATGGGAACAAAACACCTATCAGCAAGAATATAAATCATATAGCCTACTTGCTTGTAAGGGATCACTTCTTTTTTCTGGGGAGCAGGTTTGAAATAGCTCAGTTTAGAAAATAGATTTGCAAACAGTATAAATCTATAGGAGCTGAGTTTGCTTAGGACTTTTGGCTGTTCTTCTCTTTGTCATACTTTTTTAAAAAAAAAAAAAAAAGTATCAAGAGTGCATTAATCATATGTAGAGATGAGCGAAAGTGCTTGCTTGGTTGATATGACAAAGCTCTTTTTATGATGAGTGTAGCCCAGCT
>SLDF01000049.1 GCA_007125435.1 Saprospiraceae bacterium | reverse complement strand
CACTCTTGATACTTTTTTTGGACAAGCAAAAAAAGTATGACAAAGAGAAGAACAGCCAATAGCCCTAAGCAAACTCAGCTCCTATAGATTTATACTGTTTGTAAATCTATTTTCTTACCTGAGTAATTTTAATCCTTCTCCCCAGAAATAATATGTGACCCATAATTTTGATACTAAAGACAAACAAGAGGGCATCGTGCCATATGTTTTCTTTCTACAACTTTGCATCAGCGCTGCGAAGCTGTGCCGACCGAAGGAAGGCAGTCCGCAGGACCGAACGAATAGTGAGCAGCGTAGCATAGCGACCCGACGACGGCAGGAGGAGGGTGATGCCCAAAGTAATAAAACCAAATACGCTAAAACCTTACGATGAAACTTTATTCTATAACCCGGTCTAAGTGAAGGTGACTGCTAAAAATCAAAGTTTAAGCCTAGGTTTATCTGACGGAAACCTCCGGGAAAAATACCTGAGTTGGCTCTATTGAGTCTGGACATTCTAAAAATTCGATTTTGAATATTCTTTGCTACAAAGAAGGCGTCGATCCTCTTACCTTGCACCCTGAATGAATAATTCAAATTAATATCCAGCGTATGGAATGCATCGAGTCTACCCACAGCGCCATCAGCCGACTCATTGATAAAGTTTGCAAATTCTGTAAATTGACTACCTATGTAATTGAAACTGAGCCCTACGCCAAAACGATCATAATGATATTGTAGGTTGAGAAACGCTGAAAAATTAGGAGTGTACGGCGCCTCAGCATTATCGATATTTTCTTCACCAAAAATAAAAGTGGTAGAAGTAATATTGTCGAGATCTTCAACAGATATGGGTGCCTGGAGTTGTGAGTCCTCCCCCATTTGGTCAGTTATCATCACTCTATAATTTTCCGGATTTCTATTAACCCTATTGACAAACTCTTCTTTGGTCGCTTGACTGTGCACAACCTGCGAGAACAACTGTCTATCCATAACCTCTCCAGAAAGCACCCTTGATCTCATAAGTGAAATATTGGGTTGTATATGAAATCTATGCTTGTGCCACCGATCACCCAAAACATCAAGTCTGATTGCAGACTCCAAGCCGATGACATTAATGCGACCTAAGCGATCGAAAAACTCATTCCATCCTGCCAGATAAAAGTTTCTGATCGTGTTATTGAAAACAGCCACCTGCCCCTCTAATCGATCTGTAAAAAGTCGTCCTCTAGCACCTAACTCTACATTAACATTAAGCTCTGGAGCCATATTGGTCTCTTGAGCAAACTCAGGTGTGACAACTTCTCCGTCTCTCTCCACCAGGAAGGCAAAGTTTTTAGAGGGCGCAATATAGCCTTGATATGCAGAAGCGAAAAAATTAGTCTCTCCCCATCGATAATTCATGGTAAGTCCTGGCAGATAAACGGTATATCTATTGACCAATTCACCTTCATCAGGTCCACTGCTTGCGGGGTTCATAGCTGCCTCCAAGCGATCAATTTTGTTCATACTCACCGTCTCAATTCTCAGAATAGGCGTCATGGAGAAGTTTTCGTGACTGAGTTGATACCTTAGGTAACCTGATAGTGAGTTGAGCTCATATTCGATGTGTCTCGTGAATTGCCCACTTCTAGCCCATCGACTGCTATCGGCTCTAATGACCATATCGGTGTAAGTCTCTCTATGAACCTTTACGTTAGCTTGAAGATGATGGGTCGTTTTAGAGTTCGAATCCCATTTATAATCAGCGGTCTCTTCAAAGCCAGTGACGGTAAAGTGCCATCTGCTATCTGTGATAGCTTCTCTATCGTTAATGAGCCTTCCTACTCTTACCATGTCACCCGGCATAAATGTTCGGTTGGCAAGATAACTGTACCTATCATTCAAGATATCATCCCCTAGATAATCCCTGGCCTCTGATGCTGAAATGATTTCATTAATCTGTCTCCACCAATCTCTGGCAAAGTCTGAAGCAAAAATCTTTGAAGTCAGATTGAATCTATTATTGGGCACATATTTGTGTACCAGATCAAAGCCATATCTGTGCATAGTGAATCGATCAGCATCAAATGGATTTTGCGTAGGGTCAAGCTCAAAAGTGAGCGGTGTAATGGAACTCAAAGTCGCTTGATTATCTTCAAATTGACCACTTACTTTGAAATAAAGGGATTGCGTCTCACTTAACTCGGCGAAGATTTTGGCATTTAGATTGATCATCTCTACAGAAGAATTCTGCACAAAACCATCGAATCTTTTGTAGACACCTTCTACCAAAACGCCCAGTTTATTCCAGGTACCACCATAAGACATTAGGCCTGTAAAAAAGCCCCTTTGCCCACCTACGACCTTGGCTCTTAAGCCCGGTACTTGAGGTGGCTTAGGTGTGATGTAGTTGATGATACCGTACATATTATTGGGACCATATCTCAAAATATCAGCGCCTGTATACACCTCTATAGCATCGACTCGATCACTTATTGGATTATAATAAATACCAGGGGCGACATATGGGGCGGGCGATATTGGAGAGCCATCCTCCATGAGTAGTACTTTTTCTGACCTTCTGCCCCATGAGCCTCTTATACTGATGTTTGGCCTATTAGCAAGTCCCATGTCTCCTACTACATTGAGACCGGGTACTGTCCTTAGTACTTCCTCTGAAGATAGAGGTTGAATCTCTTTCATCACCTTGGGAGATATGTAGTAGTTGGTGCCCTGAAAGTTACCTTTATAAGGCGACTGTGAACCACTAATGGTCACTTCACTAAGCTTTGTAGCACGCTCAACCATGAAAAATTCCTGCTGATGCCATGTGCCATCTCTGACCTCAGCTCTTTTGATGACCCTCTCGATGGAGTGGTATCCGAGATACTCAGCTATTAAAATAAATTCATCCTGATTACGGTCTGGTATATCCAATGAAAACTGTCCATTGATATCAGTCAGCATGCCGGTGTGTCCGTCAATGTAGACATATGCGCCAACAATTGGCTCCGAAAAAGCTTCGGTGCGTAACTGGCCCTTAAAAGCGATGAAACTTTGTGAGAAGACCGGTGCCACAGCAATGATTAGCCATATACAGGTCAATATAATATACTTCAAACCACTACCTGCTTTTTGTTTTACATTTTTGAGCATAGCTATCGTAATTATTAGAGGTTTTTATCCAGATAGTCGTTGCATATTTGACTAAAAATACACAAGTAATATCCCATACAAGGCTCATCTAAGAATAACCTTTCAAAAAACCGCAGCAAAATTAACATTTTATTTAGACTTTTCTGAGCTGAACAATAAGATTGCAATGATGGTTAGACCAAGAAAAACACATGAGTATTCGGATCGGTATTATCACAGTTTCTGATAGGGCAAGTAGAGGTGTCTATGAAGACATTTCTGGAAAGTATATAAAGCAAGTGCTGGATGAGTATCTTTCCTCAGATTGGGAAGCCATGTATTCAATCATTCCTGACGAACAACCCGTCATAGAGCAAAAATTGTTAGAACTTTCTACAAATGGTGCCTGCCTCATACTAACCACTGGAGGTACAGGACCGGCAAAGAGAGATGTCACTACCGAGGCTACTGAGAATGTCTGTCAAAAATTATTACCCGGCTTTGGAGAGTTGATGCGTAAAAAGAGTCTGGAATATGTCCCTACAGCCATTTTGTCTAGACAGACAGCCGGTATCATGAATAATAAAACACTGGTCATTAACCTCCCCGGAAAGCCAGCATCCATTAGAACTTGTATGGAGGCCGTTTTTCCGGCTGTACCCTACTGCATTGACCTTATAGAAGGACCTTTCATCGAAGTAAATGAAGAAAAGATCAATGTTTTCAGACCTAAGAAAAAATAACAAAATGGGTCGTTCAAATACGGGTATAAGATAGTAGGCGCTTCACAGAATATTTCCCGCTTCCATTGACTACAATGATGAGGAGACCTCCCATTATGGCTAAATTTTTCATGAAGTGAATAGAATTGATGCGCCGTAGCGGCATAGGATCATCCCAAAATGAATAGACAACAAAGGTAACAGGTATCCAATACAACAGTAAGAGCACTGCGCCAAAAGAGGCCTTGAAGCCTATCAACACACAAATACCTCCAAGTACTAAAAGAAAAATAGCCCCGAGAAGTAAGATGTCTTGCTGCCAATTTAGGCCATATTCTGACATGGTCTGCTTAGTACTGTTGAAGTACTTGATGGAGTCGTAAGCTTCGAATAAAAAAATTGCCGAAATAAATACCCTGCCTATCAAATCTGCTATATCTTTCATAGTATTAGATCTATTGTGTTCTTTTCAAACCTATTTTAACTCCGCTTTATGCACATCAAAGATAAACAAAATTAAATGTGATACTGTGGATGATTTTAATCCTCTAAGAAGTCACTCACAGCTCTTGCTACCTTCATACCATCCATAGCAGCAGAAACGATACCACCGGCATACCCCGCTCCTTCGCCACAGGGAAATAGAGCATTAGCCTGAGGATGCATCAGTGTTTTTCCATCTCTTGGAATTCTAATAGGTGCACTTGTTCTGCTTTCTGTACCTACCACTACAGCTTCTTCTGTCATATAGCCTTTCATCTTTTTGCCAAACGCTTTGAAACCCTCAGATAATCGGCGGTAGACAAAGTCAGGAAGCAAATCATGCAAGGGTGCCACTCTCAATCCCGGAATATAAGAGCTATCCGGCAAGTCTTTTGATAGTCTGCGACTCACAAAGTCTGTCAACCTCAGAGCCGGAGCTCTCTGCGAACCATCGCCATCATTAAATACGGCTTGCTCTACTTCTGCTTGAAAAACCATATGAGCGAAGGGGCCGTAATGCTTGTAAGCCCGAAGATCATCTTCATCCACAGCAGTGACAATGCCACTATTGGCAAAGGGAGAGTCTCGTCTTGATGGAGACATACCATTGACGACAATTTCACCAGGTGAAGTAGCAGCCGGTACGATCAGACCTCCGGGGCACATACAAAATGAAAAGACACCTTTATTTTCTACCTGAGCCTTTAATGCGTAGCTAGACGGTGGCAAGTATTCGCCTCTGTCTTTACGCTTGTACTGTGCTTCATCTATCAGTGGCTGAGGATGCTCTACCCTTACACCCAGCGCAAATGGCTTAGCCTCAATAACTAAACCAAGCTTGTGCAAAAGTGTATAAACATCGCGAGCCGAATGACCGGTAGCTAATACTACACTATCTGCAAAGAGCTCATCTCCATCTTCACACCTGATACCTATTACTTTGTGGTTTCTCATCACTAAGTCAACAACATATTTCTCGAATATGACTTCGCCTCCGTGGTTGATGATGCTTTCCCTGATGCTACTGACAATTTGTGGTAATTTGTTAGTGCCGATGTGCGGATGAGCATCGATGAGAATATCCTCTTTAGCACCATGCTCTACAAATATTTTTAAAATCTCTTCTATGTCTCCTCGCTTATGAGATCTGGTGTATAGTTTTCCATCTGAATACGTGCCGGCACCACCTTCACCAAAACAATAGTTGGAATGTGGATCAACACTATGATCCTGTTGGATAGCTCTCAAGTCTCTCCTTCTCGCCCGCACATCCTTGCCTCTGTCCATGACGATTGGCTTTATGCCGAGGCGCAGCAATTCTAATGCAGCGAAATACCCAGCCGGACCTGCACCGATAATGATGACTTTTTTCTTTGTAGCGGAAGTACCATAAAGTTGATCCATCCACTTCACAGCGGGATCAAAACCTTGTTCGTCAGCTATTTCTATTCTCAAATTATAGATGGGATGGCGCTGTCTGGCATCGATAGACCTTTTGACAATTCGCCAATCTAAGTCACTATTTAGTGATATACCGGCCTTCTGAAAAGCTATGCGGCGAATGTTATCTACATCCTTGATGAGCTCCGGAGCTATTCTGATATCTACTACCTTGACCATTTCGTTTACTTAATACCACTAAGAGGTTACTTCTCGTTGTCTACTGTCACAGCTTTAAGAGCCAGGCGCCGGATTCTATGACTTGTCTACCAAGGCTCACTGCCTCCGATCCTGATCTGCATGGCACATAAACCCCTACCCTGGTAAGTTCGCCTATCTCCTGAGTATATACGCGAAATCCTTTGCTTTCCAGATCTTGCTGCATGTTTGTAATATTTTGCGCATTGCCAAATGCACCCAGTACAAGAGCACAAGTCTCACCTTTAGTATTTAACTCCAAAAGTCTGGCGAGACCCAAAGCCTCGGATTCAATATTTTTTATCTGACCTGTCTCCTCTCTGTTGTATTCATCATTAATAGCTTCATCTATGACCGGATCATCCTCCACGATTTCGGGCATTGTATAAGACTGGAAGTCTGCTGATGTATCAATGGTATCTTCTTCTTGCGTATCTTTTGCATCTGTTGCATCTTCTTCATCTTGCTCACCTGCTGCGTCCCACTCATCTGCTGAATACTCTTCTGTTACGGAGTCTACTTCATCATCTACTTGATCCTCCATGGGTCGGATGTTAAGGCGATCTTCCGGTAGGTTTACAGACACCTTGCTCCCGGAAGAAAATGTATTATAATTCAAAGCATAAAATAACAACCCAACATTCAACAAGATCAAAATGAGTGCAACCCACAGTTTCCAGCTAAAGCTCGATTTCGTGCCATTTAATGGTCTTTTTGGAGTTGTCGACTTTTTTACAAAGTCTGCACCTGAGGTCAATGGTACAAATTGTACAGGCTTCAATACACGAAAGGACTCTATGTGGCAAGATTCATCATCTTGCTCGAAAATAATATCATCACCAATTTTCTCTAGACGACCTACTTCAGGAATGATATAGGGCTCTTGCTTTTCAAAATATCTATTGATTTCTTGATAAACACCACTATTGTTAGCATCACCATAAATAGAGTCTTCACTGTCACAAAAGTAGAAAGCATCTAGTGCAGATGTATTACCTTCAAACTCCAAATAACCCTCCGGAGGCTCTATTACGCCTTCATGGTAGTCTACTTTTGCCGACGCTCTACTGACCTTTATAGAACCAATACCCGGTAAGTCTACCCTACCAAGTACAGCTAATTTTTCATTTATAAGCCTATGAAGATTTGATTCCATATAGAATTGCCGGCAATAATTGTATGCTCAAAAATTTACAAATTGATACAAAGACCCACAAAAACAAGTGCTATCCTGACATCCAGCACAAAACCTCCATCGTAAACGCACGATTTTAGTTTATTTAGGTGTGGCGGCGGGTTCATTAAATCATCGCAAATATAAGAATATATAATTCATTTGACTGTGTCAAATCAAATGAGACAATGTAGGTAAGCAATAATATGGACAACCCGGCTCTGCATCAGTAATTTGATGGAGAAGCCGGGTTGAAAACTAAAGGCTACCTCTAAAAACTCCTTCAGCGGCTGGAACGCAAAATTATACAATTTTGCTGCATGATAATTTTAATTTATACTTCCTTGTTCATCAGTCACGTAGCTAAGGCTATGTTCCT
>SLDF01000153.1 GCA_007125435.1 Saprospiraceae bacterium | reverse complement strand
TTGTTGCCCAATCGCCTGATTAAACGCCAATCACCGGAAATTCTGGAAATTCTCACATCCTGTGAATCCTGATCACAAGACAGAAAAAAGAAAAAATCAAAGGCTTCAGGTAAAATAACTGTTCGTATTTCCAATAATGCTATGCCGGTTGCTTGGAGCTTGAGGCTTGAGACTTGGAGCTTGAGACTTTGTTAATGCCTAAGCCTCTTAGCTCCTAAGCTCCTTAGCTCCTATGCTCCCTCAGACTTTCGACATACAATAATCTATTAGAAGGACATTGAGACACAATCTATTTACAAAAACGGACTTCTGCTGCCCAAACTCAGCTTAATGACCATTATCACTGAAAGCGATGAGTGATGTCAGTGAAATGTCATCTTTCCATATATACTTTTGGGGTTCAAGAGATATTGGAAGGATGAAGGTGATAATAATTTTGATGATTTGTAGTATCGTACTGGCAGGCCTGTTTTTATTGGCTTTCATATGGGCCAACAGGTCTGGCCAGTTCGATGATGACGTCTCACCAGCACATCGTATTCTTTTCGAAGACAGAAAAAGCAAAAAAGATAAATAACTATTATTTGAATTATTGAATATGGAAAAGAAGACCATTTACTATGATAACACGATCGTAAGAAACTTTGCCTATGCCACTGCTTTCTGGGGTGTGATAGGCATGATTGTCGGTCTATATGCAGCTTTACAAATGGTATGGCCTGCATTGTCATTTGACTGGGCACCTACCACATTTGGTAGAATCAGGCCTGTACACACCAATGCCATCATATTTGCATTTGTTGGTAATGGGATATTTATGGGTGTCTATTACTCATTGCAGCGACTGTGTAAAGCTCGAATGTGGAATGACATGTTGAGCAAAGTGCATTTTTGGGGCTGGCAATTGATAATTGTGGCAGCAGCTGTCACATTATTGATGGGCTACACCCAAGGTAAAGAATACGCTGAGCTTGAGTGGCCTATAGATATTGCCATTACATTGATTTGGGTAGTTTTTGGATTGAATATGATGATGACCATCATCAATAGAAAAGAAAAGACTCTTTATGTCGCCATCTGGTTTTATATAGCGACATGGGTTACCGTGGCAATGCTACATATAGTCAACTCATTTGCCATGCCGATGGACTTCATGAACTCTTACAGTTGGTATGCAGGTGTTCAAGATGCATTGGTCCAATGGTGGTATGGTCATAATGCTGTTGCATTTTTCCTGACTACGCCTTATTTAGGATTGATGTATTACTACCTGCCTAAGGCTGCAAATAGACCAATCTATTCCTACAGATTATCAATCATACACTTTTGGGCTTTGATCTTCTTGTACATATGGGCAGGTCCTCACCACTTGTTATATACTGCACTGCCAGACTGGGCACAGTCGTTAGGTGTCGTTTTTTCTGTGATGTTGATAGCGCCTTCCTGGGGTGGTATGATTAATGGTTTATTTACGCTTAGAGGTGCATGGGATCGCGTTAGAGAAGATCCAGTTTTGAAGTTTATGGTAGTTGCGGTCACTGCTTATGGTATGTCAACCTTTGAAGGGCCTATGTTGTCATTGAAAAATGTTAATGCCATAGCACACTTTACTGACTGGATTATAGCTCATGTGCATATTGGTGGATTGGGATGGAATGGATTCTTGACCTTTGGTATTCTCTATTGGTTGATACCAAAGATGTTCAATACATCTATGTACAGTAAAAAATTGATGAATGCCCATTTTTGGGTAGGCACTTTAGGTATACTCTTCTATGCAATACCATTGTACTGGGCAGGTTTTACCCAGAGTATTATGTGGCAGACATTTACACCTGATGGTGTTCTTCAGTACAGGTTCCTAGAGACTGTGACCAGGATAATACCTATGTACATGTTGAGAGCTCTAGGTGGAGTGATGTATTTGACAGGTGCCATTATGATGGGATATAATATTTACAAAACAGTCAAGCAAGGAACATTTACAGCTGATGAAGAAGCAGTTGTACCGGCATCATTACCTAAAGCGGTCAGCCATCAAAAAGAACACTGGCACAAGTGGATTGAGAATCGTCCAATCCAGATGTTAGTGTTGAGTTTAGTCGTAGTTGCTATTGGAGGTGTATTAGAGATTGTTCCAACCTTCTTAGTCAAATCAAACGTGCCAACGATAGCGTCTGTTCAACCATATACACCTCTAGAATTGCAAGGAAGACACATTTATGTATCTGAAGGATGTTACACATGTCATTCGCAGATGGTAAGACCATTCAGAGATGAACTGGTAAGATATGGTGAGTATTCTAAAGCAGGAGAGTTTGTTTATGATCATCCATTCCAATGGGGATCTAAGCGTACCGGGCCGGACTTGGCAAGAGTTGGTGGCAAATACCCTGACTCATGGCACTACAATCACTTCCTGGAGCCTGAGTCGATATCACCTGGATCAATAATGCCGGTATATGGCTGGATGATAGACAAACCCATTGATACCACTCTGACACCTAAAATGATCCGCGTTATGCAGAAGATTGGTGTGCCTTACGAAGAAGGCTATGACAAAGTGGCCAATAGAGACCTCATGCTTCAGGCACAAGCCATTACAGATAATTTGGCTAAAGATAATTTAGAGACACACCCTACAAGTGAAGTGGTAGCGCTGATTGCCTACCTGCAAAGATTGGGTACAGATATTAAAAAAGAGGCATTAACGGATGCTGATTAAAGCATCACCAACATTGTACAAATACAGGGAAAGCAATCAAGGAGGCTTTTTCACCAAAAGCCTCCACCTTTTCTTAGTTTTTTGATGCAATAGCGGCATTCAGCTATCATATGCTAGTAAAAAAATAAAAAGACAGAATCGTGAAAGTTAAGCATTATTTAGAGACCATTTTGGGCATTGAAATATTTCCAATTATTTCACTTGTCATTTTTACCGTTTTCTTTGCTACTATGTTGTGGTATGTTTTTAAAATGGACAAAGAAAGAATTGACGAAGTTAGCCATATGCCTTTAGATGATAAGTTTACCGATACAAACAACAAATAAAAAAGATCTATAATATTATTAAATATAAAAAGATGAAACACAAGTTAACGCTTTATACCATGCCTATTATGCTGCTTTTCTCAAGTAGTATCCAAGCGCAGGAAGCTAATACGGACAAATGGTACGCCTTCTCTACTGACTTTCTTCTGGAATATACATTTGCGACCATTGCTGTGGTGCTTCTGGTTGTTATTTTTTTACTGGGTAGATTTTATGCCAAGCTTTTAACAAAGAAAGGTGAAGCCTGGATGACTAAGAATAGCAAGACTGGTTTGTCAGTAATAGCTTTAGGGTTGATGCTACTATTGCCAGATGTAGCAGAGGCATCGACTGGTTCATTGGTATTAATGAACGTGACCAGTAATATGACATACACGACATTTTTTGTCATAGCATTGGTTATACTTCTGGAGTTGTTTGTTATTGTTTTTCTCATAAGGAATATATATGACCTACTTGGTTTTAGAGAGGATGCCACGACAGCAAAGGAGGATACTACACCGGATTTTGCAGAGGTATTCATGGCAAAAGCTGGCGTTATTTGGACTAAAATCAATGCATTCAAATCTAAAGAAAAAGAAAAAGAGGTATTACTTGATCATGACTATGACGGTATTAAAGAGCTGGATAATGATTTGCCGCCTTGGTGGGTATGGGGATTCTACATTACGATCATTTTTTCAGTAATTTACCTTTGGCGCTACCATGTTGCACAGACAGCTCCACTTCAAGCTGAAGAATTGGAAATAGCAATAGCAAAAGAGGAAGAAAGAATGAAAGCTTATAGGGCATCAGCAGCTCTCGCTGTTGACGAGTCTAATGTTGAAGTGGTAGATGATAAAGACTTTATAGAAAAAGGAAGGTTGGTTTACATGACAAACTGCGTAGCTTGCCATGGTAACTATGGTGAAGGTGGAGTTGGACCCAATTTGACAGATGAGTATTGGATACATGGAGGGAGCGTAAGTGATATTTTCACTGTGGTCAAATATGGTGTTGTAGAGAAGGGGATGACACCCTGGAAAGATTTATTATCTCCTATGCAGATTGCACAGGTTTCAAATTATGTATTGACACTTGAAGGTACTGAGCCACCAAACCCAAAAGAACCGCAGGGTGAGAAGTATATCAGGTCCGAAGAAGGTGATGATCAAGAAGATACAGAGGAGGCCGTAGAGATGTAAGCATATATTGGCTTACAGGTATTAAATATTGGAAAGAGAAATGAGTGAAGTTCAAAACTTTGAACATCTTTATAAAGACGAAGAAGGTACTTTTCGCGATAAGGTAAGTACCATTGATGAGGATGGCAAGCGCGTTTGGGTATATGCCCACCAGCCACCTAAAGGAAGTGTATTTTATAAATATAGAACTTGGCTAAGCTATCTTTTGCTAGCCATTTTCATTTCTATGCCCTTTATAAAGATCAATGGTCAGCCTTTTATGATGTTCAATGTCATAGAGAGGAAATTCATACTCTTTGGACAGATTTTCTGGCCGCAAGACTTTTTCATTTTTGGCTTTGCAATGATCACAGCCATTGTATTCATTATTGTTTTCACTGTTGTTTTTGGTCGGATTTTTTGTGGGTGGATATGCCCACAGACCATTTTTATGGAAATGGTATTTCGCAAAATTGAGTATTGGATCGAAGGGACGGCAGCACAACAGAGAACTTTGGATCGAGCTAAATGGGACGCTAGAAAAATCAGAATCAAACTAACTAAATGGGTTATTTTCTATGGTATTGCGTTTCTGGTAGGTAATCTCTTCTTGTCGTATATAATTGGTGTGGATGCCCTTTGGGATATTGTGACTTCGCCAATATCGGAACATGTAGCTGGATTTTCGGCTATGCTGGTTTTTAGTGGCGTTTTCTTTTTTGTCTTTGCTTCATTTAGAGAGCAGGTGTGTACGGTAGTTTGTCCTTATGGCAGACTGCAAGGCGTCTTATTGGATAGAAACTCTGTCGTCGTAGCCTATGATCATGTCAGAGGAGAGCCAAGAGGTAAGATCAAGAAAAAAGCAGATTTACAAGGGGACTGCATTGATTGTAATTTATGTGTAAAGGTATGCCCTACAGGTATTGATATCCGAAATGGAACCCAATTGGAGTGCACTAATTGTACAGCCTGTATTGATGCTTGCGATAGTATAATGGATAAGATAGGTAGACCCCGTGGACTAATCAGGTACGCCTCTGAAGCTAATATTGCAGATAACAAAGCTTTCGAATGGACAACTCGTGTCAAAGCCTATTCAGTAGTGATGGTGATTTTATTATCTATTTTTACCTTACTTTTGACAACTCGCAATAGTATTCAGACAACTATTATTAGAGTCCCCGGGCAGCTTTACCAAGAACAAGAAGATGGACGTATCAGTAATCTGTACAGTCTAAAAGTCATAAATAAAACATTTGAAGATAAGACGCTCTCTATTCAGCGTTTGGATGGACCTGCTGACATCAAATTAGTGGGAAGGGAAGTTATTGAATTACCAGGTGAAGGAGAGGTGCAGGTGACATTTTTTATAACTGTAGACGAAGACGAGCTTACTTCCCGAAAGTCGACATTTAAAGTCGGCGTCTTTGAGGATGGAAAACAAATTGAAAAGATTAAGACTAACTTTTTAGGACCAGTTAAATGATATAAATATGAATTGGGGATATAGAATATTTGCCTTCTATACGGGCTTTGTTGCATTGACAATTTTCATGGTGTATTCAGCATTTCAACATAATGTCAATTTGGTGACTGCTGATTATTACGAAAGAGAACTTGAATATCAAAAGATTATAGATGGGGCTAAGAATGTGAATGCTGCTGAAGAAAAAGTCGCCATATCATTGTCATCTGATGAGCTGACAGTAGTGTTACCTGCTATTAATCCTGCTCAAATCCCTTTGCAAGATGTTGAGTTGTGGCTTTACAATGAGGCTGATGGCTCTCGAGATGTTATAGCAAGCTTTGATGAGGCAATGACTAATAGGTTTATACTGCCATTGGGTGAAAGTCAAAAAGGTAGGTACGTACTTAAAGTTAAGTGGGAGCAAAGCAATACGCCTTTTTACTTTGAAAAACCGATGATTATAGAGTAATATGTGGATGGCATTAATCAGTGGATGGTGGCTAGGGTTTGGTTCGTCAGGACATTGCATGGGTATGTGTGGTCCGATTGCACTAGCCTTGCCATTTCGATCTGCTGATGGAAAAATGAATTGGCTTAAGTATGGCTCATATCACTCAGGACGTATATTGACTTATGTCCTACTTGGAGGTATAATAGCGATTGTAGGTCAGTCTATTCATTGGCGTGAAATAGGTCAAATCATATCATTACTAGCTGGCATTATGTTGATTGTCATGGCTATTAGCTACATCAATCAGAATAAAGTCTGGCAGCCCGGTTGGTTAGCAAAAGTTACACCTCGAATAAATAGGGTTTGGCAGCATGCTTTCCAGTCTCGAAGTACTTTTGCAGTTATGGGGGCAGGAGCAGCAAATGGCCTTTTGCCATGTGGTATGGTCTATGCAGCAGGATTGGCAGCTGTCGGTATTGGCAGTTCGTCTTCTATTGCCTTGATGGCAGGGTTCGGGTTAGGTACACTTCCAGTGTTTATTTTGTTGCCGACATTGTCAGGCTTGATCAGCAGATACGCAAACATTTGGCGTTGGTTTATTCCTGCTACCCTAGTGCTCACAGGGCTGTGGCTCATATTAAGAGCTGTGTTATCGTATTTAAGCATGCAGGATGGTTTTCGAATTATTCTTCCGGGGGGCGAATTTCCAATGTGTGTAAGTCTATAAATCGACTTGAAAGGGTCAGGAGCAAAGGTCAAATCAAAGGTAATGAAACAAGAAATATTAGAGAAATATAACAAGCCTGTACCTCGATATACATCTTACCCCACTGTTCCATTTTGGGACTTTTCGACTATAGACTCATCCATTTGGATATCTAGAATGAATCAAACCCTAATTGATGAAAATGGGGAGTTGGCTATTTACATCCATTTGCCTTTTTGTGAGAAGCTTTGTACTTTTTGCGCATGCAACAAAAGAATAACTAAGAATCATAAAGTTGAATCCCCATATATTGAAGCCGTTTTGAGAGAGTGGCAAATGTACCTGGCACACATGGAAGTAAAACCCGTCATTCGCGAAATTCATCTGGGCGGAGGAACACCTACGTTTTTCAGCCCTGAAAACTTAGAATACCTTATATCGTCTATCTTGAAGGGCGTGCACATAGCTGAAGACCATGAATTTAGTATCGAAGTCCATCCCAATTCAGCAAATGAAAAACATTTTGAGGTATTAGGGAAACTGGGATTTCGAAGATTAAGTGTAGGTGTGCAGGACTTTGACCCGTTTGTCCAAGAGGTCATCAATAGATATCAGGACTTTGACACCACTAGGGAAGTTGTCAATTGGGCTAGAAAATATGGCTTTACAGACTTGAACATTGATCTCGTATATGGATTGCCTTTTCAAACACTAGACAGCATCAAAAAGTCTGTCACTTTAGTCAAAAAACTCAATCCTCAAAGGATAGCTTATTATTCCTATGCTCATGTGCCATGGAAAAGTAAGGTACAACGAAAGTTTACAAAGGATGACTTGCCTTCAGCTGCTTTAAAGCTTCAAATGTACAAAAGCGGCTCTCGTGCATTGAAAGCGCATGGGTTTGAATCTATTGGTATGGATCACTTTGCATTGAAAGAGGATAAGATGTACAAGGCCTATACTAGTGGCAATCTGAACCGAAACTTTATGGGGTATAGCACTACTAATACGAAGGTCATCATAGGACTGGGTGCATCGTCTATAAGCGATAGCTGGACTGCATTTGTTCAAAATGAAAAAAAAGTCGAAGATTATCAAGAATGTATCGACCGAGGCGCATTTCCCATTATAAATGGACACGCTCTTACCGAAGAAGATTTACAGGTCAGAAAGCAAATACTTGAACTCATGTGTCAATCCACGATGAAAGTAGATGCAAATCATGACGATCTGGCCTTTCAAGCTCATGTAAAAGCCAGGCTTAGAACATTCGAAAAAGATGGTCTTATAAAATTCAAAAATGGTACCATTAGCCTGGAGCCATCTGGACAAATACTTGTCAGGCATATAGCTTCCACATTTGATAAGAAGCTTTGGGGAGAGATGACAAATACAGAAATGTTCAGCAGAGGAATTTAGTCTTTATTCATTATAAAAGTCTTCTATCCAGAAGAAGACAGTCAATATTGCTACTTGCTCTGCACACACTATCAACTATTCTAATGGACTTTTAGCCGTGCGCCATTAACAATTGTCAACTATACCTGACCATAAGCGTTAAATTATTGTATTTTTAATAATGTGTCGCTCTTTTATCGATCATTATGATTACATTTACAGGGCACTTTTCAATAGTAGAATGATAAAACCAATCATTAATTCATCGATTTCAGCCTACCTTAGGTGGAGGTATAGCAGACTTCAAAGGTCGCTCAAAACCGTTGATTATACACAAGAAACGCTATTGAGAAAACTCTTGCAAACAGCTCAGCAAACGTCTTTTGGTAGAAATTATAGCTTTAGAAAGCTCAAAAGTTATGAGCAGTTTTCTACTGAAGTGCCTGTATTTGAATACGATGAATTAAAGCCATTCATCAGAGAGATGATGCACGGGGGTAAGGATATTTTATGGAATGGTAGGGTTAATTGGTTCTCTAAATCAGCAGGTACGACAAGTGATAAAAGTAAGTTTATACCTGTTACAAGAGAAAATTTATTTGGTAACCATATCAAAGGGTCATGGGATACTTTAGCTATAATGTACCACCACAACCCAAATCTTGGCCTCTTCTCATCCAAGAGCCTTGTCATGGGAGGGTCTATAAGTCAGTATCCATCTTATCCCACCACACAATACGGAGATATTTCTGCCATCATGATCCATCATATGCCTGGTATAGGGCGTCCATTTTACGTGCCCAGCTTTGAAGTGGCACTCATGGCAGACTGGGAAGAGAAGATAAAGCATACTGCTAATGAACTGATCAATGAAAAAGACATGGTCATGTTTGGCGGTGTGCCCACATGGAACTTAGTCCTTTTCAAAAGAATATTGGAAATGACAGGTGCTAATAACCTACTGGAACTGTGGCCTAATCTGAGTGCTTACATACATGGAGGTGTAAGTTTCGAGCCATATAAAGCCCAGTTTCAACAATTAATTCCATCAGATGACTTTACATATGTAGAGGTTTATAATGCTTCGGAAGGCTATTTTGCAGTCAGTCATTCGCCGGGATCCAAAGACTTATTGTTGCTGCCGGACAATGGCACTTTCTATGAGTTCATCCCAATGAAAAAGTATCTGATGGGACAAATGAATGCCGTGCCATTGGCCGACGTAAAGATTGGAGAAAACTATGCTATGGTAGTGTCAACCAACTCGGGCCTTTGGAGATACATCATTGGTGATACTGTTGAGTTTACATCCACTTCGCCACATTTGATAAGAATCACCGGGCGTACCAAGCAGTTTGTCAATGCTTTTGGTGAAGAAGTCATGGTAGCCAATACGGATGAGGCCTTATCCAGAGCTTGTCAAAAACATAATGCTATTGTACAAGAATATACAGTGGCGCCCATATATTTTGGTATCAATAGTAAAGGTGGTCACCAATGGATTATTGAGTTCGAGAAGAGACCAGAATCTATAGAACGTTTCAGTTGCGATCTTGACCGATTCTTACAAGAAGCTAACTCTGATTACGAAGCCAAAAGATCTCTAGATCTGGCACTAAAGCCCCTTCATGTGATGGACGTACCCAAAGGTACTTTTGTCAATTGGCTCAAGTCTAAAGGAAAAATTGGCGGCCAAAATAAAGTGCCAAGACTATCCAATCACCGAAAATTTGTTGATGAAATAATAGGGTTTGTCCAGCAAGCCGGATAATCATAATTATGTCTGAAGAACCTCAAGTTACTAAGGAAGTACTCGCTAACTTCTTCGAAGTAGATGTTCACAGCGAACAGAAAAATGATGAAGAACTCTTTAACCATTTAGTAGACCATATCGCCTATCTACTTGATCATAACAGAGACTTCTTGATGAGCCTCCTATACCGACTTGATGTGCGCGAAAGCAGCATAAAGGCTTATATGTCAAAAACCGATCTGTCTCCGGCCGAAGTGATAGCCAGACTTATCATAGAGCGTCAAATCGAACGCATAAAAACCAAACAGAGCTATAGTTCAAATCGAAACATTGACCCTGATATAGAATCCTGGTAAACGGTAGAAATGATAAAGAAGACCAAAGGTATTGTGCTCCGAACCATTAAGTATAGGGAGTCGAGTTTGATCTGTCAGATTTACACTCTTGAGATGGGTCTTCGCTCCTATATCGTTTCAGGTGTGAAATCTTCGAAAGGGCGCTCGAAATCTGCATACTTTCACCCACTTAGCATACTCAGACTTGTCGTCTATGATAAAGAAAATGCAGACCTCAATAGAATAAAGGAGTTTGAATTAGATACAGTTTTTCAAAATATACCATTTGATGTGGTAAAGGGAGCATGTGCACTATTTATGACAGAGGTTCTTAGATCAGTGCTTATTGAGAAAAATAGTAACACAGAAGTGTATGCCTTCGTCGAAAAGCAAATTCACATCCTTGAACATGCCACTTCAAGACAATTGACCGTAGCCCCTCTACTTTTCTTAATCGGTCTGGCTGATGTTTTGGGTTTCTGCCCCGATGGTCGGGATTATAAGGAAGATAGCTTTCTCGACATGAGAGAGGGTTTGTTTGTTATGCACACCCCCTTGCATACGGATTACTTCGACAAGGAAGAAAGCAAAGCCATAAGCCAGATGCTGTCTGTCCATCATGATATAGCACAGTTAGAATTAAAAAAAAGCATTCGGAATGTGCTAAGAGCGAAGCTTTTGCAATATTTCAAAGTTCACATTGATAGCTTCAGAGATATCCAGTCTGATAAAATACTAAGTCAGGTGCTTTAGATATTAATTTCATATGCGATCAGCTGACCTGAGGACTTCCAGCATTTACTTTCAAAAATAATCGATAATCGGAGATAGACTATAGCTTGGGGGTTGTACTTCCCTGAATAGCAATGGCCAAATAAGATAATAGCCCTTTGCAAAACAAAATATGACAAGCCTTTGAGACACTTCGGGTATGTTTCATTTTGATAGTTTGGGCATCACCCTCCACTGCGTTCTGGGTCGCTACGTTACGTGGCTCACTCTTCGTTCGGCCTCGATTCCGCTTATGGCTCCATCGAGTCTGGCTTCGCATTCGCTACGCCACCACTTCACATCGCTGATGCATATCTCTAGTAATATTATTGATTCTTGGGTCATTTAGAGCTATTCAAAATCATGTATATTAAAAGAGCAATAGTCTGTTGAAGAATATCAAACATTTACTTCAGTCTCAGGCCAAATGGAAGGTTGGTAAGAATTAGGGGCGTGCTTCAGGAAACGCTTCAGGCTGTCGTCCATGCAGCGAGTTTAATTCGAATTCGATGAAACACAGGCAATTTATCGGGAAATATTAACTTTGTCATTTTTTAATAATCAAAGCGAAGAATTCATGCGCGCTGCAATAACTGGAGTTCAAGGGTACGTGCCCGATTATGTGCTGACCAATAAAGAGTTGGAAAGCATGGTAGACACTAATGATGAGTGGATCACAACGAGAACTGGGATCAAAGAGAGACGTATCCTCAAAGGTGAAGGTCTGGCAACATCCGACATGGGGCAAAGGATAGTAGAAGGACTTTTGGAGAAGACTGGTACACACCCAGATGAGGTAGAGTTGGTGTTATGCGCCACTGTTACAGGCGATATGGTATTTCCGGATACAGCAAATACGATTTGTCACAAGTGCGGTATTAAGAATGCCTTTGGCTTTGATATCAATGCAGCTTGTTCAGGTTTCTTATTTGCTTTGACGACAGGTGCCAAGTTTGTAGAGTCAGGTATGCACAAGAAAGTTATCGTATTGGGCATCGATAAAATGTCTTCGATCATCGATTATACAGACCGCACGACTTGTGTGATATTTGGTGACGGTGGCGGAGGCGTACTCTTAGAGCCATCAGAAGAGGAAGGCTTTGTGGACGCAGACCTTCACGGTGATGGCAGCGGACGTGAGTATTTACACATGAAAGCCGGTGGGTCACTACTACCATCTAGCGAAGAGACAGTAAAGAACCGTCAGCATTTTGTTTATCAGGAAGGCAAATCTGTATTCAAGCAGGCTGTGAACGGTATGGCCAACTCGGTTAAAACCATCTTGAATAGAAACCATCTCGATAAGGATGATATCAATTGGCTGGTACCGCATCAAGCCAATATGCGTATCATAAATACAGTAGCCTCTTCTCTTGACTTCCCCATAGAAAAAGTCATGATCAATATTGAAAAGTATGGTAACACCACAGCCGGTACATTGCCTTTGTGCTTGTGGGAATGGGAGCCAAAATTAAAGAAAGGTGATAATATCATTTTGACGGCTTTTGGCGGCGGCTTTACCTGGGGCTCTGTACTTATTACCTGGGCTTATGATGCCTGATCAGAGGTGGTCCGAACATGATTAAGCTTCCATAGTCGCAATAAATTGCCTTGAAAAGATATTTTCGACTTATATTTGCACGTAATTTAAATTTAACTCAATGGCCAGTACTTCAGAGATCAGAAATGGTTTGTGTATAGAATACAACAATGATATTTTCAAAGTCATAGAATTTCTACATGTAAAACCCGGTAAAGGTGCAGCTTTTGTCCGCACCAAGCTAAAAAGTTTAACGAACGGGAAAGTACTAGATAATACATTTCCTTCAGGACACAAAATTGACGTTGTCCGCGTAGAAAGGAGAACTTTCCAATTTTTGTACGAAGACGAAGTCGGTCTCAACTTCATGGATACAGAAACATATGAGCAGACATTTTTAGATAAAAAGCTCATTGAAAACTCAAGATTCCTAAAGGAAGGTATGAACGTTGAAATCCTCTTCCATGCGGATAAAGACATGCCTCTCACAGTGGACTTACCTTCTACAGTTGAGATGTTGGTCACTTATACCGAGCCGGGTGTAAAAGGAGATACAGCCACCAATTCACTCAAGCCGGCTACCATTGAGACAGGTGCAGAGGTAAGAGTTCCATTATTTGTTAACCAAGATGACGTTATTCGTATAGACACTACTACGGGTGATTACATAGAACGCGTAAAACAATAACCATGACACATAAAGAGATACAGGATCTAATTAAATTGATTGACAAGTCAAAGCTAGCTGAGTTCAAGTTGAAAAATGGTGACTTCGAAGTATCAATAAGAAGCCAAAAGTACTTCGAAGCTAAACAAAGAGAGCAGGTAACTGTCGTTCAGCAATCTGCACCGGCAGCTCCAGCTCAGGCACCAGTTAGCCAGCCTGCTGCTCCCGCCGAGCAGAACTACCAGCCGGATATCCAACCTCAAGAAAAACCAAAAGCAGATGACGGAGGTGATTCAAAAGGTTTATTGGAGATTAAATCACCTATGGTAGGAACATTCTACAGGTCTGCTTCGCCAGATAAGCCGCCTTACGTACAAGTAGGCGATAAAGTTGAGGAAAGCTCAGTTGTATGTATTGTGGAAGCCATGAAGCTTTTCAACGAAATTGAGTCCGAAGTCAAAGGAAAAATAGTGAAGGTATTGGTCGATGATGCAAGTCCCGTAGAATATGACCAGCCACTTTTCTTAGTAGATCCAAAAGGATAGTATTTGCGCCTACCTGTAGGTAATCGCATTATCAACAATTGCCTTTATTAACCAGACGTCATTTTATGTTTAGAAAAATACTTATTGCAAATAGGGGCGAAATAGCCTTAAGAATTATTAGGACCTGTAAAGAAATGGGTATTTCTACAGTAGCTGTATACTCTACTGCTGATAAAGAGAGTTTACACGTTAGATTTGCAGATGAGGCTGTCTGTATCGGTCCTCCTCAGTCCTCCGAGTCCTACTTAAGTATACCAAAAATTATGGCCGCAGCTGAGATAACGGCTGCAGATGCTATACACCCGGGTTATGGTTTCCTTGCAGAAAATGCTGATTTTGCAGAAGTATGCAATGAGTATGGCATAAAGTTTATCGGACCCACGCCTGAGATGATCAGAAAAATGGGTGATAAAGTGACGGCTAAAGAAACCATGATCGCAGCAGGTGTACCTGTAATACCTGGTTCTGATGGTCTGGTCAAAGACGCTAACGCCGGTAAAAAGATAGCCAAGGAAATAGGGTACCCTGTTATCATCAAAGCAACGGCCGGTGGTGGTGGTAAAGGTATGCGTATCATTTGGAAAGATGAAGAGTTTGAAGAACAATGGGCATCGGCTCAGCGTGAAGCAAAAGCTTCTTTTGGAAATGATGGCATATATGTTGAAAAGTTTATTGAGGAGCCACGACATATTGAATTTCAGGTCATCGGTGATCAATATGGCACTGTTGCCCATCTATCAGAGAGAGACTGTTCCATTCAAAGAAGACATCAAAAATTACTGGAAGAGGCACCATCTCCTTTTATGACTAAAGCACTTCGTAAAAAAATGGGAGACGCCGCAGTGAAAGCCGGTAAATACATCAATTATGAAGGTGTAGGTACTATTGAGTTTCTTGTAGATAAGTATCGCAACTTCTATTTCATGGAGATGAATACCAGAATTCAGGTAGAGCATCCTGTGACAGAGGAGGTGATAGATCATGACCTTATCAAAGAACAAATCAAAGTGGCCGCCGGCGAAAAGATAAGCGGCAAAAACTTTGAGCCACAGCTATATGCTATGGAGTGCAGAATAAATGCCGAAGACCCTAATAATGATTTTAGACCAAGCCCTGGAAAAATTCACTCTTTTCATAGCTCTAAAGGCCATGGTGTACGAGTAGATACCCACGTATATGCAGGGTATACCGTGCCACCTTATTACGATTCTATGATTGCCAAATTGATTTGTAAGGCGCAGACCAGAGAAGAGGTCATCAAGAAGATGCAAAGAGCATTGGATGAGTTTATTGTAGAAGGGGTAAAGACAACAGTACCATTTCATCAAAAGCTTTTAAAAGATAAGAACTTCCAGGAAGGTAACTTCCACACCGGGTTTCTATCTACTTTCGACTACAAAGATAAGTAATACAAAAGCCTCATTGCCGGACTTTAGCCTTTTCTAAGGCGAGAGTACCATTAACTATTTTTAATGCTCGACTTTAAAAGAATATTCTTACTCATCCGCCCATATAAAGGATGGTTTGCTTTGAATGTTCTCTTCAATCTATTGGTGGCTATCTTTACGGTTTTCTCTATTCCTGCGTTGATACCTTTTTTCAAGATGTTGTTTGGAATGGATGATGACGTACCCGTAAAACCAAGTGGCGGGTGGAGTAGTGATAATGCCTTAGAAATGATAAGGTACGAACTATTCGACTTGATCCAGATCTATGGACATCAACAAGTCATGACCTGGCTATGCTTTTTCCTACTGTTCATTTTCTTTTTCAAAAATCTATTTAGATATCTTTCAATGGTGGCCCTTGCGCCTATTACCAATGGGGTAGTTCGAGACATCAGAGAAAAACTGATGAGAAAAATATTAGCCCTCCCTGTCGGCTACTTCTCTGAGGAGAAAAAAGGGAACCTGCTTTCCAGATACTCAGCTGATGCGGGCGAGGTACAGCACAGCGTACTTAGTGTTTTGGAAGCCTTATTTAGATCGCCAATAGTAATAATCGGCTCCTTAAGTTATATGATTTATGTCAGTCCGACCTTGACGTTATATGTTATTGTTTTGGTCGCTATCCTGGCGGTAGTGGTTGGACGCATTGCCAGTAAGTTGAAAGCCCAGTCAAAATCTGCACAAAACCAGTTAGGAGAGATTCTATCACTAGTAGAAGAAGCAATATCCGGCCAGAAAGTAGTAAAAGCTTTCGGTGCAGAGGACTATGTAAAGAATACGTTTGTCAGAGAAAATAATGAGTTTAAAAATAAACTGGTAAGAATTGCCTGGCGCAAAGACTCGGCTTCACCTATATCTGAGTTTTTAGGCGTATCTGTTTTGACTGTATTACTTTGGATGGGATCCAGGGCTGTATTCCAGGATGGTGTGGATCCATCATTCTTCCTGACCTTTCTGTTTGCCTTTTACAATGTGATTGATCCGGCCAAGCAATTTTCTAATGCTGTTTTCAATGTCAAAAAAGGTATGGCTGCCCTCGATCGCATTGATGATGTTCTTCAAATGGACTTGAGTATTCACGAGCCTGATAATCCTGTAGTTTTAAAGGGTTTTAGTTCAAGAATTTCTTTTGAAAATGTATCTTTTGTCTATCCTAATAATGAGGTGAATGTCCTTCAGAACATCAATTTAGACATTGAAAATGGCCAGAAGGTCGCCATTGTTGGCCATTCAGGATCTGGGAAAAGCACGCTAGTTGACTTGATACCCAGGTTTTATGATGTCAGTCAAGGGCAGATTACAATCGATGGTACACCGATCAAATCTGTCAGCCTTTCATCATTGAGAGCATTATTCGGTATTGTTACCCAAGACCCGATATTGTTCAATGATAGCATCTACAATAATATTGTCTTTGGCATGCAAGGTGTTGATAATGATATGGTCATATCAGCAGCACGCATGGCTTATGCCCACGATTTTATTACTGAAATGGAATATGGATATGACACCATAATCGGTGATAGAGGCGTCAAGCTAAGCGGTGGACAACGTCAGAGGATTACCATAGCAAGAGCATTGCTTAAGAATCCACCCATTTTTATCCTAGATGAAGCGACCTCTGCACTAGACACAGCCTCAGAAAAATACGTGCAAGCAGCTATAGACAAGGCAATGGAAAATCGAACAGCAGTAATCATAGCACACCGTCTTAGTACCGTCAGAGAAGTAGATAAAATCGTAGTGCTTGACAATGGCCGCATCATTGAATCCGGTACACACGATGACTTGATGAGTCAGAAGGGTGCTTATTTTAATCTGGCAAACTCTCAGCAATTAAGCTGATAACAACAACTATGATCTACTTGCCTTCTTTGCTGAGTAGTTCTATTGCTTTCTTCATTTCTTTGATATATCTTCTGGAAAGTGGTACTTTGAACTTTGTCCCACCCAAATTGTAAAATACACCCGAAGCATTACCGTATAATGAAGTTACTCTTTGTAGATTGACCATATATTCATAGTGACAATGCACGACTTCCGGAATACTATCCCAGTCTTTGACAATGCTGTCTATATGTCTGCGGATTAATGTCTTCCTGATATGACCTTCGCTGAGGTGATAAGCATAGACGAATAAATCCTCGCACTCCAGATATAGAAACTGAGATGAGGTGATATTCAGTACAGCCTTACCTTGCTCATGTAATTGTAAGGACTTATTCTTAGTAAATGTTGACGGACTCGGTAAACTGGAGTTAAGTGAATCTGCTATTTTTTTATTTCTTGTTTTTAAGTATAAATACCTGGGTATCGTAATCAACAGGGTCCAAATCGTCCCACTTGCCATTGCCGCAACAAAAAAAACGCCCCACTCACTGTGTTCAAAATTTGGAATCGTCACTGTGGCCAATATATAAGCAGCTGTTACGATTAAATTTGTTTGTAGAAAGGTTAGTATTATAACAGAGCCGACAGTCCAGCTTTTCTTCTTCAAATATGATGCTAGCGCAAAGGGCAATACCAATTGAAAAACTGAAATGATAAGAAAAATGGTGACACCAAGCGAAATGGTAAAAATAGCACTCGCCTCTGTAGATACATTAGGTATAAACAAAACCACAAAATAATAGAATGCTATTGCACTGAGTATAGCCAGTCCAATAGCTATCGCTATATTGAATGCGCCTCGTGGGTATGCCGGATATCTTTCGAATAAAAATTTCATTTGAGCACGGATATCTGTAAATATATGACGTTTTCCAATCAAACCTGAGTTGCGTTACAAGTATTTGTGTGAAACAACTTTGACTCGATGATACCTGTCTATGTCATGTTATTAAAAGATGACAAAATAGTAATTTGTTGATGGGTGTATTAGCTTTTTTAACTGCATTTTTTTATTGTATACACAGTTGGTTGATATTCATTGTGATATGAAAAGTAATTGTTGCGAACACCCGTCAATAATGAGGGAATGCTGAACCGAGTGTGCAATTGTATAGATATTGCTTTAGGAGAACCTATTATCAAAGGTTTACATTTCAAAATGTCTTTTTGTACAAGTGTGCTGCATCAGTGATGTGAAGTGGTGGTGAAGCGGTAGCGGAACCAGACTCGATGGAGCGATAGCGGAATCGAGGCCAAGCGAATAGCGCGCCACATAACGAGTCTGAAAATAGCCGTTGTATGATCTAAGTCACAGCTATTTTGAGTAAGATCGAAGAATAAAAAATACGCGCATAGCCATAGCTACGTAAGTATTTTTTTTCGAAGAGATTGCTCAAAAGAGCAAGATTTGGGATCATTAAGATGGCTGTTTTCAGACTCTAATAGACGACCGCGCGACGCAAGGAGCGGGGTGATGCCCAAATCGACAAAATGGTATGCATCCATGTCAAAACTCCAGATATTCCACGTCCTCATCATCTTCGCTGGCAAACATGTCAATCGCTTGCATAGAATCATCAAAAAAGATAGGTAAAGGGCCATAAGCTGCTATGAGTCGGTCTCTGATATTATCCCTGTATGCATCGCTTCTTTCCATAGCAAATTTAACCTCCTTCCTGTCTGATGAGACTTGAAAATTATCGGGAAAGCCAGAAATTCTAAAGTAGACGTTTAAGAGGCCTTTCTGCCTGGCTTTTAATGGCTTTAATGAAGGGTCATGTCTTCTGAATCTATTGATTAATGTCTGCCCACCATTCACTTGTAATACGTAATCCATCTGGTGATCAAAACTGTGTTCACCGCTTAGTCTTAGGTTTATGGCGTTGGACTGTATCAGCATCTCAGGAATGACTAGCCTGCTGTCTTTTATCTCTATAAGATTGTGCAAACTTGTAAACTTTACATGCTCCAAATCCCTGACTTTGATATATGTAGTGAAATCCTGAAATAACGGCAGTTTTATGAGCTCTCCATTGGATACAATCATGGCAGCAGACATGTGCAATCGGTCAGATAAAAAGTTGAAATCATTATCCCATTCTAAATCCAGCAGCATTCTGGATTCTATTTTGCCTTTCAAATGTTGATCAGTTACAAAGTCTTGATCAAAGTTTTCAAACTGATGCAAAACTTTATTGATATCTATACCTTTGCCATAGAGGTAAGTTGACAATGTAATGCCACTATCTATTCGTCCAGTAAATGTGCCGCTCAGCTGACCATCAAATATATCCCCTTCAAACTCGCCCACTATATCTTTATTCTTATGATTGAGTATGCCTTCGATCGCCGAGATATTGAGTTTATTCTTCGAAATGGATTGTAGAGCAAAACTCAATTTTACCTCCGGCCACATCTCTTGAAATGAGTTTGATGACGAACCCTCAATGGTGTCTTTTTCGCTCTCTAGATAGTAAGTGTATCCTCTTAGTATATCATCGATATTTAACTTTTTAGAATTAATCTCTAAATTGTATTTACCCCATGAAGAACCACTGATAATATCATCAACCTGGCTTACCTGCCCACTGACGTGTAGGTGACTTTTAAAGGCGTTACACTCTAATTTTTCAATAATCACACTGTCATTTGATAAGTTAATATCAAAAGCATCTATGGCAATTTTATCTTTTTCCAGGCTCAAGCTCATGCCGGATGACTGTAATTTTCCACTAGTTGGAGTTTTATACTTTGGCCCGTGACGGATTACAAGCTGCCGACATTCAACATCTCCACTGGCTTTCTTCAGTATATCTCCCGTAGGCAGGATGCTCATGCATAGAGCTATAGGAATGGAGCCGTCAAGATCTATACTATAGGAGTCCTTACGCTCTAGATCAATGTGTGCTCTGGCCTTGAGTGGCTTTGATTGCAATATACCCGATGAATTCTCAAATTCAATGTGAGTTTTATGATTGCGATTATGAATGAGCAGCGTAGCATTCATACCGTCTAGACGGGTATCGTAGCGTCGGCTGGTCAATCCTATATTAGTCAAATCGGCATTGATGATTAATTCCGGATGCTGCTTCTTAGTGCTACGTCCGGCGTAGATGATGTCAATGACGCCATACCCTTGAGTGCGAAAGTGACTCAGCGAGGCTTTTTGGTGGTCAGGAAGTAGATTGAGCATATTGTCCAGAGACGCCCGCTCGCTATGGATATTGAGGTCAAATGCATCGCCTGCATCCTGAGCCTGAATACTCCCACCAAGGCTAAATGGAATGCCACCCAGCTTAAAATTAGATTTTTTAAATGTATATGTGGAGCTTGGAAGATCTGCTCTCAGATTAAGGTCAAATACCAGTGGAATATCCTTGAGCAGTTCATTATCTGCGATACGCAGCTTATCCAGCACTGACGAGCCCTGAGCATCTATGATCAAATCCCCACTATCATAGCTGGTGAATACAGAAGATTTCAATATGAATACCTCTGTCGTCACGTCTTCCAGTCTATCCTCGTAGACTATGTCACAATATGATAATGCAGCTCTGTCAATAGCTATTTTATAGGCATTTGAAGAGGATGTCTCCGATGTATCTTTTGTAAATATGTCATAGTTCCACTCACCATTCTCGTACCTTATCACATGTATAGTACTATTTTTTAGACTGACCGTCCTGAGGATGACTTGCTTATTAAATAGTTTGTGGAGACTCACCTTGAATGCCAGTTCATCTGCTACGACCAATGTATCTTGTAATTGACCGGTCAATACAACGTCAGTAAGCTTTATAGCTGCATTTGGAAAGTAAGTCCACATAGAGATGCTCGTTTTACCTACCTCCAGGTCAGAGCTGATGGACGCCCTCACTGCATTGACTGCACGATCACCTATTTTACCGCTCATTGTCGATAGCACGGCCACAGTTAGCACCAGGATCATACCAATCGCCAAAATTACGGCAACCAATATTTTTTTTACAAGGTTGAATACTCTCATATTAAGATTAGTTGCGGACTATATATTATTGATTATCAGTAATACAAAGGTAGATGGTTTCCGCCTAATGTCATTAACTAGAGCCTCTATAATGATTTGTTCCATACTTTTATTGTAAAAAGTTTTGAGAATATTGTCAGGCCGTATATATTTGCAGCCGCTTATCGAGCGATCGGCTAAACGGAGCCATCTCACTCGCTTGATAAGATATACACAGGGGCGATTAGCTCAGTTGGTTCAGAGCACCTCGTTTACACCGAGGGGGTCGGGAGTTCGAGTCTCTCATCGCCCACTTCACAGTCATAGACCGCGACATTTTTGTTGCGGTTTTTTTGTTTTATTCCGATTCCCTTTACCTCATATTTGATTCTACCCTTTCGAATGTGTATATCTCGTGTGAGATAAAGCTTGATCATGCATTGATATTGTTTTGGGCGTGTCCCTTCGGGCCGGGCTATTCGCTTGTATTCACAGGGCTAGCATAGGGTGTCGCAGTAGATGTGAGCGGCTTCCGCTGGTCGCCATCACATCTACGCTCTACCAACTATGCCAGACCTGTTCATATCGCTTCTATCCCTCACGCAGAATATAGTATCTAGCTGCAAGTTTCAAGCTGCAAGCTGCTAGTTAGGTGTATTTAGTTTACGCCTTCGTTTGGCATTCGCCTCACTTCGGCTGTTTATGCAAACGGTCGGCTATCGCCTCCGTTTGCTGTTTACGCTACAAGCACTCCGTGCTCTCCGCTGTTTATACTTGAAGATGATTGAAAGCATTCAAGTTTTTTTTGGATAAAAGCTCCTTGCTAACAAGCTGCAGAAGAATTCTCAACAGAAGCTCTGCTATAAACGCGAGCGTAGCGAGTTAAACGGTGAGCAAAGCGAACTAAACGCGAACGATAGTAAGTTAAACATGAGCGAAGCGAATTCAAAGTTTACGCTTCGCTGTTTAATGTCAAGCATTCGGCTGGCGCCTTTGCTTGACGCTTACGCTGCGATAGCGTCAAGCTATCCTCGCTGTTTAGGCTTGAAGACGCCTGCTTCCTTTCAAGTTTTATTGGCAGATCGGTCAAGTTGTTTTGTCACGATTTTTGCTTCTTTCAGCGCAAAAATAGCGCCAAAACAATTGGTGCAAAACCTCTTTAACCCAGGGCTAACGCCCTGCGCTATTATGATGTCGCCTCGCTGAGGCTTGTATCCAGCTTTGATCTCGAATTTGGGCAACTACATAAGCTAAAAACGATTTTTATCTTTTATCTCCATAAGCCACATTAGACAATTAACTTTTAAACCAAAAGGGGACTTTCGACCTTCAGGCCTTGGACTTTCAGACTTTTCGAGATTTGACTCTTTTTATCTCTTCTTTTGCCTTGGCTCTTTTAAAATATTCCTTTTATCTTTTTCCTTTTGTCTTTTGTCTTGATTTCTGGTTGCGGTGTATCTGTTTTTCTCCCTTTGTTATCGGGATAGTTTCATTCGTAGCGTTCAAGTGTTTGTATTTTTTTTGGAGGCTCGCTTGGTGATCAGGATTCACAGGATGCGAGAATTCACAGGATTAGATTAGAAGCAAAATTATTCGTTTTCAAGTCTTTTTGATGATCTATGGTCACCGGGATAGTTACACTTTGAGCGTTCGAGTGTTTTATATGGAGGCAAATGATCATTTGATGACAATGCCTAAGCACAAAAACATGTTGCCCAATCGCCTGATTAAACGCCAATCACCGGAAATTCTGGAAATTCTCTGGCTACATCTAAGAATCCCTGAAGTGAGCTGGAGCTTAGAGAATTTTGATTTAGACGACTTGTGAAGAATGAGCATAGCCCCAAGCTACGTGACTGATGAACAAGGAAGTAT
>SLDF01000172.1 GCA_007125435.1 Saprospiraceae bacterium | reverse complement strand
TTAATTCATTTTGAGAATTTTCCTTCGTCTTAAGAAATTCTGTTAGTTGTTTATGGGTTTGTACCCAAGAAAATTCATCTTTTACCATCTACTATTCTGTCGTTTTAATATTGGTGCCAACTCATTAATACACGCAAGTTTAATTAAAAACTTGCGCTTTTTGTACATTTTTGGTGCTATTTAGGTTATCAGATTGGGCTTCTATATCGCCATACTATTTAGCTGTGTCAATGTGAAAGCTTACCTGGGGCACAAGGTTTTATCCAATCAATATTTGATTACTATTAGCTTAATCGAATGTATCAATGGAGATGTGGACGGGTATAAGTCTCCGGCATACATCGTAGCGATATCCATCTCTCTTTAGTGTCGTTCATGGTGCTTTTATTGTATGGTGTCAAATTGATTCCTTGTGTGCGTCTCTTATATCATGATTGGGGACAATTTGGTAAGATGTGGGCTGCAAATGATATCTCGATTGATATATCTGCTGCTGTATGGGTAACCTTTGTATTGATAGCTGTTGAATTTCTCGTTTTTACTCCTCTTGCATCAGCGATGTGAAAGGGTGGTGACGACAGGAGCCAGACCCTGCGTAACGGTAGTGGAGCAGAGGCCGACCGTCTAGGGAGCCCTGGAACGTAGCGACCCGACGACGACAGGAGGAGGGTGATGCCCAAAGCGATAAAAATGAAATACACCTGATTTGAACATTGCTTATCTTCAAGGACAGAAATATAAAAAATCATCACTCGCGGGGTAACCTTTCTATACTGTCTGATATATGAAGGCAGTAAAAGATAAATATAGAATCAGTTATGAAAAAAATTATGCCCGTTTTGCTTCTTCCTTTGGCTTGCTGTTTACTTGTTTTAGGTGGTTGCAATAAAGATAAGCTTGGAACTTTTGAAGCTGTCATTAAAAGTGGTGGAACTATAGAACCGCCTAAAAATTCTCAAGATATTGTCGATCAGACAAGTTTTACTGATATCATTAATGGTGAAGTCTGGAACTGCACTGTCACCACATATGATGCCTTAGCGCCCGGAGGTGGTGACAAGGGATTCCCACTATTCAACCCCAATGCTTCAGTCATCTACCCGGGTAGCTTACTTCAAGGCAATTCGCTCAGGAATGCCACTCCTAATATTATAGCTGTCAATCGCTCCGGTGGAATCATTTCTTATGATCTGATCAATGGGAATTTATCCTCTTCATTCGAGGTTGACAGGGTGTCAAAAAGCTCTATACAAAATGCAATGAACCAGATTATTGCCAATTCGCCACAGGATTTACCTTCCAATTTTGTTTTTAATTATAGTCAGGTCCAGAGTGAGCAGGCTATGGCGCTTCAGTTGGGCGTAGATTACGAGAGTGCATTCAAGAGTTTTAGCGGCAATTTTGGATTTAGCTCCGGCTCAAGCCTAAACAGAATATTAGTAGAGCTCAATCAGAGCTTTTTTACTATGAGTTTTGACATTCCTACTAGTGTTGATGGTCTTTTTGCACCGGATGTAACTCCGGCCGATCTGGCAAGGTATGTGCAAGCCGGTAATCCGGCCACTTACATATCCGATGTGACTTATGGCAGGATCTATTACATGCTGATAGAGTCCACTTCTTCATATACTGAAATGGAAGCCGCCGTCAGTGCTTCCTTTAATGGCGTTGTTGCTTCTGCCGATGCCAATATTGAAGCCAGTGCATTAAATTCATTAAGCAATCTCAAGATAAAAGTAATGGCATTGGGAGGTGAGGCCACCACAACGCTACTAACAGTAGGGCAGACCAATCTTAATCAGTTGGTGCAATTACTGGCAGAGTCTACCACTATTTCTACTGGTGTTCCGATCAGTTATGTGGTGCGCAGTGTATATGATAATCAAATCGTCAGCGTCCAATTGGCTACCGAATATGATGTCACTGAATGCCAGCCCGCAGACGCTGGAGGAGAGCCTCCTTACACGGCCCATTGGAAAGGTAATGTGCTTTCAAAAATGGGTCCGGTAGGAGCAGCATTTTCAGGGGAAGGCACTGAGTTTTACCTGATTAACAAAGCTGGTGATGAGTACATGGTGAGCAATTTAGGGTCTTTAGAAGGACCATTCCCAATCAGTAATTTGGGTACAGGGACAGTACCTTTTAAAATAGGCGCCGCTTGTCGGATTGACGGTAATGAAGTGGCCAACAGTTGGGTCATGGTGATTGATATAACGGGCGCACAATACTCTTATTTACGAGGAGATGGTGCATGGAGTACCCAAATTACTCCAATTTCAAATTTAGCGCAAGGACACAACCCGTTTTCAATCAATGGAATTGGGGCCATGTTTTTCAGACATAGAGATCCCAATGGCCCATTGCAGCGATGGGTAATTAATAAGGATGGCACCAGATATGCTCTTTATAGAAACAACCCCAACTCCTTTGGTGATGTAAGAGATTTTGCAGGATCAGGATGGCAGTTACCTTTCACTCCTGAAAGAGTCGGTGCAGGAATTGGGTTCTTTCTGGGTGCCAATCGGTTTTTTATCGTATTTAATCACACTGGTACTCAGTACGCCGTTCATGGCCCATTATTTGGAACAGGGCAAGCGAGTATTGGACCATTTGATCTGTGATAGACTTTCTATTTGCATTGGCAAATTGGGAGCAGTAGGAATCGCTCTATGAGTATACAAATGCCGGTTTATGCACAAGGGCTTTACTGGGTAACAATGGGCAAAGCGCTCTCAATGCACTAGGACATGAATCTAAAACAGCGATATGAGAAGACATCCACTCAATTTTCATTATATTGCAGTAAACTACAATTTACCATCACTTTTGTTACTTCATTATGAGCCGAAGCTGTTTGATATTCATTATTTTCTTTGTGTGCTGCCCGGCTATGAGCAATGGTCAGTCCCAATCAGCCTCAGCAATATTAGATGATGCCCAAGCACTCTATTACAAAGGTAAGTATCAGGAAGCTGAGCAATTATGTCTTAAGGCATTGGAATTAAGTAGCAACCAATATGGCCGGGAACACCAAAAAACGCTCAAATCCATAAACCAACTGGCCAGAACATATTCCCGACTGAGGGACAATGAAAAAGCCTTGTTTTATTTTCAAGAAGCCTATACCACAACCAATAAACTGTTTGGTACCGAAAGTCCGGAATCAGCCTATTGTCTGATCGACATGGGCCATGTATACGCACAGATGTATGAGCCCGACAGTGCTAATATGGCTTATGGCAAAGCGCTTGCTATTGTAGAAAAAACACATGGCAAGGAGAGCTCTAAAACTGCCAATATCTTAATGAATATAGGATCCGCCTACCACAAAAAAGCGGATTACCTGGATGCTGAAAAGTATTATCAAAGTGCCTTTGAAATTTTCAGAAAGGTATCTGAGCCCAATAGTGTAGACTTTAATCGTATCTATAGCAATATGGGCTACATGTACCGCAAAAAGGGCGATTTGGAAAAAGCGTTGGATTACGGTCTGAAAGCGCTGGATATTAAGCTTATGAACTACGATGCCTTTCATCCCAGCGTGGGAAAATACTATCGAAATATAGGTCGGGTATACGAAGAGATGAACCACATGGAAGAAGCTCTACCTTATATGCAGCAGGCATTAGAAATTACAAAATCCGCACTGGGGACAACTCATCCGCAAACCGCCGGATCTTTTTGCGAGTTGGCTCATATTTATGCGGGTTTGCAGCAATATGATACCGCTCTAGTACTTTATCAAAAAGGGACGCGATTACTGGAGAAAAAGCTGCCCATTGACCATCCGTATGTGGTAGCCGGGTATCTTAATACCGCTCAAATACTTCGTGAAACCGGCAAATTGGACAATGCGCTCGATTACTATAGAATCGCCCTGAATAGATTTTTGTCCCGTACTTATCGGCCGAGTGATCTCATTGCTCGAACTCGAAATGATATGGCCTCGACCTTCTTTCAGCAAAAGGCATTGGACTCGGCTCTCGTCTATTGCCAGTTGGCGATCAAAGATATCGCTGTGAATTTTTCATTTGAGGGCAATGACTATTATAAAAATCCAGCATTAGGTGATGTGCAGGCCCAAGCCCTGTTTCTCAAAATACTGGGTACGAAAGCGGTCATTCTTGAAGAACGTGCGAGACAAAAGAATGGTGATCAAATCATTTTTATAGCAGCCCTTAATACCACTTTATTAGCAGTTGACCTCATTGAAAAAATGAGACGGTCTTATCAGTCAGAAATTTCCCGCCAATACCTGAGTACAGAAACTGCAGGAGTTTATAAGATCGGCGTGAGGGTGGCTATGGCGTTGTATGATATAACTGGTAGCCAGTATTATTTGTGGCAGGCCTTTGATCTGGCAGAAAAAAGTAAAGCTAATATCCTATGGCGCAGTTTTAATGAGAGCACTGCGCTTGGTGCAGCCGGTATCCCCCCCGAAGATCAGGCATTAGCTACAGCACTTGAACACAAGATTGGCGCCCTCGAAGAGGAGCTGTCCCAATATGAAGGGGACACCAATGAAGCTTATGTATCAGGATTGAGAAGTAAATTGTTTGATACGAAGCTCGAGCATAGTCGACATCTCACCTATCTGGAAAACCATTTTCCGGCCTTCTTCGAGTTGCGTTATGCACCGCCTATTGTAGATCGTCAACAGTTGATCAAGAAGCTGTCCGGAGATCATATGGGACTGATAAATTATTTCTATGACGACACGGATATGTATATTTTCCTCGTGAGCAGAGAAGGTGTGCAATGCATTGTCAAGCCATTGTTCATTGACTTAGTTGGTACGATAAAAGAAATAAGATCATTTGATGTCCAGATGCTTTTGAATACGGGGTCTGAAAAGGTTCATTTGGCTTATCTTCAGCAATTACAAAGTCTATATGCGCAGTTGATCCAACCGATTAGCAGTGAATTAAAAGGGGTCAACAGGCTGGTAATCGTGCCCTATGGTATTATTCATTATTTACCTTTTGAAATGCTGATTAAAGAAGTGAATGGCCCTGATTACAGAGGTCAGCCTTACTTGCTTTATGACTTTACCATCCAGTATGCCTGGTCTGCCGCCCTATGGGCAAAGGATGTACCATACACACCGGTGACTGATCAGAAGTACACGGGATTCGCCCCTTCGTTTAATCTACCTAAACCTAAAAACGAGATAAAGGATACCACGAGATCATCCCTTTTTAATCTGACTTTTTCTGCACATGAAATAACTGATGCACAAAGGTTATTTGGTGGACAAGTGTTCGTTGACAATGGCGCTACAAAAGCGGCCTTTAAGTCACATGCACCATCAAGCCGAATTCTCCACCTTGCCACCCATGCCATTGTAGACAATGAACGCTCGCTATTTTCTGCCTTAGCATTTAGCGAAACAGATGCAACAACAAGTGATCATTTTTTGTATGCACATGAAGTCTACAATTTAAAACTCTCAGCGGAAATGGCTGTGATGAGCGCTTGTAATACGGCGTATGGCGTACTGGCAGAAGGAGAAGGTATAATGAGTTTAGGCCGTGCTTTCTTTTACGCCGGCTGTCGCAGTGTAGTCATGAGTCAATGGCCCGCTAACGATCGGACGACTTATATGATGATGAATGACTTTTTTCTATATCTTGATAGCGGACAGCAAAAAGACAAAGCCCTTCAAAATGCTAAACTCAAGCACCTTGCCAATGCCGATGCTTTGACTGCACATCCCTACTTTTGGGCAGGTATGATAGCGGTAGGCGATATGCGACCGCTGCCTATTGGAAACAAATACAATACACTTCTATGGGGCCTGATCACAGCTTTGTTAGCAGTGGGTTCTCTATTGCTGCTTCGAAAGCTAAAGGTTTAATCCGCAATTATTCTGCTATAGTGGGTTTAATCTATTTCACCTATAATTTCTTGACTTTTGATGTATTGGTATTGACCGGGATTTATGTTTTCTAACACCTCAATAGCACGATCTTGTTCATCCGCTGACAAATACGCCAGCGCTAAATACCATCGACTTTGCTCTGTAAACAAATGATCGGGAGCGGATACCAATTCATTCAAGAGGGTAATAGCAGTCGAGGCATTATCAACACCCAATAGGGATAGGGCAAAATAAAACTTATAGGACACATTATCTGGTTCTAGCTGATGCAATTGCCGAAAAGATTCAGCTGCCGACGTATAATCGCCGTCTGCATATTCTTGTATGGCTTGATTGAACAATGCATCGTACCCGGACGGATCCGATGCAGAGCGCTGACTTAAAACCAATTGATACGGCTCAAAATGCTCTACAAACAGCTGACTCGTGCTAGAACTACCGGCAGGTATAAATAAAAACTGCCAAGAAAAAACGACAATCAACAGTGCAGCCGCAATGCTTATTAATAACTTAGCATTCAAAGAGAAAAAGGTAGCCTCTTTTTTGGCTGATGGTAATTGCCAGTTGGTATCCGTTTCGCGAAGAGTACCTAAAAACTTATGGAGGCCTTCGTCGCTTAACAATCCATCCAGTTCTTTATGAATTTGAACATCGTCGTAGAAGGTGCTATCAGCCTCCAACTGACTCTCAAAATCACGCTGCTCCTGCTCTGACAATTCATTAGCCAGATATCGTTCTATCAATTCGTACTTTTCAATCTTTTCCATGCGGAAGTGTTAATCGCTATTAGTCAATTCTGAAAACAATGGATCTTGCTGTATACCATGAATCAATCGCTCTTTGCACATAAATTTTTTCTTTTTAATATATCCTTCACTTGTATTGAGCCTGACAGCTATCTGAGCAAAGGGTATCTTATTGAAAAACCATCGCAATACCTGTCGACACTCATCGCCCAGTCGATTAAAGTGCTTAATAAATAAGCGTTGGCGATCCGATGCGGTGATGACATCCCCTATGCTATGGTCAGCTGTATCCTCGACGCCGTCTAATGGAGATGTCTGATTAGCCTTACTATCTCTTAGCCTAGTGCGCCATAAGTTTCTACAAACAATCCGCAAAAAACTTTTCAACGTGCAGGTCAGTTCAAAATCTCCCTTTCCAAGCTTTATATACAAAGCCATTAAAGCCTCCTGAAAAACATCTCTAGCATCTTCTTCCGATCCATTATTTTCCCGAACCCAGGCAATCACCGATGGCAGCACCAGGTCGTAAACCTTTTTTGTGCCGGCACTATCTCCTTGAGACAATGCTTCCAGCAATGCGGTATCCATGTCGTTAATTGCTTTTATCTTATTCATATATCATTATATTGGAAAAGGTTACCCCTAATCACAACACTAAAGCCATCTGATTCTAAATACCCCCTACCCTATCATTCGCTTCTAATAAATGGGCGTATTTCATTTTGTCGCTTTGGGCATCACCCTCGTCCTGTCGTACTCGGGTCGCTTTTAAGAGTCTGAAAACAGCCATCATAACGATCCCAAGTCTTGCTCTTTTGAGCGATATCTTCAATAAAAAATACTTACGGAGTTAGGCTACCCTTGATGCCATCTTCAAAGTCTAGACCGCTGCACTGCTTGATAATTTTACTTTATACTTCCTGCTTCATCGGTCGCGTAGCACTTGAGGCTATG
>SLDF01000195.1 GCA_007125435.1 Saprospiraceae bacterium | reverse complement strand
AAGCAATCGGGTTGACTAAACGTCAAGCCGATAACGATGGAACTGAGCCGTCTCTGGCTCAGCGTCGACTGAAATGATAATGAAAAACACAATTAAGTTTACCCATGTGAACTATCATAAAGTTAATGCCACAGAGCAGCTAGTGACTGCCCATGAGACAGTCAGGAGTACAAGCGGATAGCCCGACCCCGCACAATAGTAAGGGGGCACACCCAAAAAACAATGAATAATGAAATATCAGGAGGATCTACATCACTCAATCATACCATTGGATTTCGCAACGAGTGCGCCTAATTTATATATGATACGGGCGCCGACATTGCCATCCCAGTCGCCATCTCCCGCAACCTCACAAACGTCGAATGCCAGTATGCGCTTACCGCGTTCAAGGCAAGTCCTGACCAGATGAATGGTCTGATCGTATGACAGACCTCCGGGGACAGGTGTGCCTGTATTTGGGCAGTGATCAGGAGAAAGTCCATCAATATCAATACTTACTACGACATTGTCAGGGAGTCGATCCACAATATTCTTGCAGATATTGTCCCATGTCATACCGTTAAAAGATTGAGATTTAAGTTCGTGGTCAAAGAAGTAAATCGATCGCTTCGCTCGAGCGTCAGAGTAGGACACTTCTGCTTCGCAGCAATCACGAATGCCAACATGCATGATTCGGAGTACATTACTGTTTTGTAAGGCATTATAAAAAATAGAAGCATGGGAATACTGGAAACCTTCATAGGCCTTGCGAAGGTCGAGATGGGCATCTATGGTCAGGATGCCAAATGGACCAAAGTGGTCACCAATGGCTCTGTAGAAGCCTAGTGGGGTGCTGTGGTCTCCACCGACCAAACCCATGATCTTACCCTGATTGAGTCTTTTGGCAGTTTGTCTGTATACCCATTCGTTAAGCTGCCTACATCCTTCATTTATGGCTGATTGGATGTCTTGAAGCTCTGGGCTGTCAGCAAGTTCAGCACCTTCTTCTAATTCATCAATATATCGCTGTGCCATAGACCTGAGCTTATCATTTTGAGATAATATGTGGCTATCGATTTGATCAAAATAAAAACCAATCTTCCAAGGGTCTTTAAACTCTGGGTCGTAAAGGTCAAGTTGATAGGACTGTTCTAATATATTAGCGGGTCCTCTGGATGTGCCGGGTTTAAAAGAAGTCGTGACATCCCACGGCACAGGTAGTAAAAAAATATCAGCCTCCTCTTTTGTGAAAGGGAGGCCGATAAAATTATCGTTTTTTACTGTGACCGTATTGGGGTCAAAAGGTTGTTTTTTGGACGACTTGCTCATAGTTTTTTGTTAAAGATGTGTATGCTTTATTATTCTTCTACATCATTTTCATCCATTTCCAGAAGGTGTGACCTGAGGTAAGATACAGCTCTTTCAAAAGCATCTTCAGCGGCTTCTTCATCAAAAATCTCATTACTTGGATTGGCAAAGGCATGTTCAGCATCATATCTGACTATAGTGAGATCTTTTTCTAACTCATTCATATTGGTTTCGAATTCGTCAGCCAGCTCAGGGGTGATCCAACTGTCTTGGTTAGCAAATATCGCTAGCACAGGGGACTCTAACAGCGCTAACCTCTCGGTATCTCTTTCGGGCATTCCATAAAACGTGACAGCTGCCAATGTCCGTTCACCACCTTCAATAGCGGCCTGTAATGACCATGTGCCTCCAAAACACCAACCCAAGGTAGCAAACTTGGCATCTGGACCGGCGATAGCAAAAGCACCTTTTAGTATATGACTTATGCGCTCTTCAGAGACGGACTCCATCAGCTTAGCAGCGCCCTTCCTTGTAGTTGCTTTTTTATAATCAAATAAATCGACCGCAATGACATGCGCAGATTCATCAAGGGCTGTGTAGTAACGATCTGCTTCTCTTTTGATATTATCATTGAGCCCCCACCATTCGTGAAAGACAAAAAGCACCTTGTCAGTTGGCTGCTTGGCTTCGATGTAGTAAGCATAAGCCCTTGTCTGGACTGTGTCACCTGGAGTAGGAATGCCGATTAGCTTTCCCAATGGAGCGTCAAGTGTATCCATTCGAGGTGTCTGGTGAGCGTCTCTGAAAGCTTCATCTGTACCTAATGCTGCAAAATCAGCACTAGCGCAGCATGCCATTTTACTTTGTGACCACACTGTTGCGCTGATCAATAAACAAGAAAAGAATAGTAAAAATCTCATTTTGAAGTTTTTTGGTTTGTAATAGTACATTTACTTAACTATTATAAATTGAATTTTGTTAACGAATACTTTCAACTTATAGGTTAGTAGAAAGTAATGCATCCTGATTGATCTCAATCCAAAACGCAAGCAAATTTAAAAATAAGTCTTAATATGATAAAATGAAATCAGAAGTTGTTTGGAATGGGGTAACTGACCGACCTTTATAAAATGATTATATAAATAATTGTGATCACTTTATAGGTTGATAAGAGTCAACATAATGAAACATGACTCTGCTTTTACATATATTTGCATAGAAAAAACAAGAATATGGAATTGAATAAAGCAGTAAGAGAGATAATGACCGATACGGTGATCCAGGTACAAGTGGATACAAAACTGTCAGAAGTTGTAGAGATCATGTCATCGAAGAAAATACGACACATACCTGTTTCAAAGGGCAATCAGTTAATTGGTATTGTGAGTCGGACAGATATCAATAGATTGACATTTGGAGCTTTGATGGACAATCAAAGTTCAGCAGATGAGGCCATTCTTGAGATGCTTTCATTAGAGCAAGTGATGTCGGGTAACTTAAGGGTTGTAAAAGATACAGATACCATCAAAACTGTTGCAGAGATATTTGCTAGCGAAGAATTTCATGCTTTACCGGTGGTAGATGCAAGTGATGAATGGCAATGTGTCGGTATAGTGACCACAACTGATATTATCAAACATTTACTTCAATAAAGCACATTCTTTTGTCTTCTGAAAGCCACTTATCGGATAAAGATGAAAAGGTGTTAGAGGTGCAGGATCTGGGCGCCATAGATTATAATGATGCCTGGGGTTATCAGACAACCTTGCACAAGCATTTGATCAAGAGAAAGCGAGAGGCCGAGTACAGGGCAACACTGCTTGATGGAGATAAATATGCACATTACCTTTTACTCTGTGAGCACAACCCCGTATTTACACTGGGTAAAAGTGGTAAAGAATCTAATGTCTTACTGGATGAAGGAGAGCTGCATGATAAAGGCATTGTGTTCAATAAAATTAATAGGGGAGGAGATATTACTTATCATGGACCCGGTCAGCTAGTTGGTTATCCAATCCTGGATCTCGATGATTTTTTTACTGATGTACATAAATATGTGCGTTGTCTTGAAGAAGTAGTCATCAGAGTATTGGCTGACTATGGTATTGAAGGCTATAGAGAAAAGGATTATACCGGTGTTTGGGTAACAACAGGTTCAGCACCTCACCGTCGGAAGATTTGCGCGATTGGCGTGCACCTCAGCAGATGGGTCAGCATGCATGGATTTGCTTTCAACATAGAGAATGATTTGACACCGTTTTCTTATATCGTACCATGTGGGATTAATGACCCGGATAGGACAGTCTGTAATCTGAATGACCTCACGAGCCAAAAAGTATCTGTAGAAGAAGTCAAGGATGCTGTGGTCCATCATTTTTCAGAAGTGTTCCAAGTTAAGACAAGAGATGGTAAGCCATACTTGCTAAGTACAAATATTTAGATGTTTACTCATCAATAATGATATTACTATTGTTATAACTATATGCTGAAAGACATTCCAATAAGAAAAGTAGAGGATATTGCTATAGCCATAGTGCCGCCATTCCAATCTTCTGAGGAGGAAGAGCTTTGGCAGGTACACCTCATCAACTTGAAAGATCAGCCAATTCGCAATGTCATAGTCAATAGCAAAGGCTATGGGAAAAGGAAGCGTGAAGATGTCAAGACATCCACATTAAGGTATTACTACGAGGCTATTCCTGCCAGGACTTCTGTTGTCATTGAATCTATCCAGACGAAGTTGTTTGATCTCGTACATGAGTTCTTTGTGAGCTTCAGTATCAACAATTATTTGTACGATAAGAAATATGTATTCGTCAAAGGAAGCATAGAATCCGTCAACTTCACTCAGATACCCATAGTAGAAAGGAAAGGTGTAATGATAAAATGAGCCTAAACAAATGAGGTATGAGCATTATCCTTTAGCCACTTTTCTTTTGATCTGTAGTCGGGGTCAATCTCCTCGACAACTTTCCAAAATCGATCTGAGTGGTTCATTTCAATGAGATGGGAGAGCTCGTGTATGATGACATAGTCGATGACGTGATCAGGAGCAAATAACAACCTCAGAGATAAGTTGACATTGCATTTTTTAGAGCAAGACCCCCAATTACTGACATTGTATTTCAGCTTTACAGCGTTAATGTGCTTATTGAAATACTGAGCATTTAATTGTCGGACTCTATTTTCAAGCACAGGCTGAAACTGACGACATAGTAATTTCCTCACCATATCTCTTGCAGCTTTATCTTTATCTTCCTTTGACCAGTACCGCGGAAGCGTCATTTCTATCTTGTAATTGTCAATGGCGGCATTCGCCATCTTTCTATTTTCGACTTCGCTGATGGAAACCTTAAATTCCATACCGTAGACATGAATGACGTCTCCATCTTTATAAACTTTGTCATTTTGAGGGCTGGCGTGAGGTGTCTGTTTGAGTTTTTTCTTAGTCCATTCTACAGCATACTGTAAATAATGTTCTCTCTGAGAGGCAGAAAATACAATTGGTAGACGTAGATTTACCTTTGTCTTGAGCATTGAGATTCTCACATTGTTTCTCCGCTCATGATACACATGAATATCAAATGGAATAGATGGGTCTTTGACAATCTCCTTGTAAGCCTTTTTTTTGAAGTTAAACATGATCTGATTAGCCATATTGCTTTTCAAAACGCTGCATGATGTCCACCAGTGCTTGTACACTCTCTGGCGCCATTGCATTATATATAGAAGCTCTGAATCCACCCACTGACCTATGACCCTTGATCCCGCTAATATTATTTTCCTTTGCAAGAGACAAGAAGGCTTCATCAAGCCCTTCTCTAGTCATCACAAAAGTCACATTCATCAGGGATCTATCTTCTTTTTCAGCAGTTCCGGTAAATAAGCTGTTTCTATCTATTTCATCATAGATTAGTTGGGCCTTAGCAGCATTTCGCTTGGCCATCCCCTCAAGTCCACCATTATCTTTTACCCATTTCATCGTCAGCATACTTACAAATATGGGGAAGACAGGAGGTGTATTGAACATTGACCCCTTGTCAATATGTGTTTGGTAATTCAGCATTGTGGGAATTTGTCTTTCAACTTTTCCTACAATACTCTTCTTGACTATAACTACGGTAACACCGGCCGGACCTAAATTCTTCTGTGCACCGGCATAGATAAGATCAAAGCGGGATACATCCACAGGCCTGCTGAGAAAATCAGAAGACATGTCCGCTATCAAAGGTACTTCTGTCTCCGGAAACTCACTGAAGGCTGTTCCATAGATCGTGTTATTAGAAGTGATGTGCAGATATTTACTGTCTTGGGGTATATCAAATCCTTTTGGGATAAAGTTGAAGTTTTTGTCCTTAGATGATGCGACTTCACTGATCTGACCATATGCTTTAGCTTCTTTTATAGCTTTTGTAGACCAGGATCCGGTATTGACATAAGATGCCTTGTCTTCTTCATTGAGCAAATTCAATGGAACCATAAAAAACTGGCTACTGGCACCACCTGTTAGAAATAATACGGCATAGTCGTCGTCGACATTAAGGAGCTCACGTGTCAGACTTTCAGCTTCAGCCATGACTGTCGTAAACTCCGGTGATCTGTGCGAAATTTCTAAAATTGACAGACCTGAGCCATTAAAGTCTAAACATGCTTGACTTGCAGCTTCAAAAACTGACCTTGGTAAAATAGCCGGACCCGCAGAAAAATTATGTACTTTCATTGACTAAGTATAATTGTGTTTTTAAATGCATGGCAAATGTATAGAAAAACCAAAACAGATGGTGCTTTAGGCCTGCTTTTTTGCTTCATGCATGCATCTTCCTAGGCTTCATTAATATAGTAAATGTTCTTATGTCTTCCAACAAATATATTACACATCAATAGTAGATACTTCAGTGAAAATGAATGTTATGATTAGTGGTTTTTAATTAATGGCAACTGATGGATGTTATCTTCAATAAGAGCTCTGCCTTAGTTTTGTCAATGGTATTCTTTATATATTCATTGCAGCATTTAGATTCAAATTAAAAATCCGCATGACCATACACTTAATAGTTAAAGGATTGATTGATCTATTGGTCTCCAGCAGCTATTTGATTTTGAATAAAAAAAGATCAATGTGTTTTACACGTCTTGCTATGAGATCAGTTTAAAAATCTGTTCAAGTTCCTTGTCTGTAATTGTACTTTTTTCAGACTTATCATAGATAGAAGCAAGATACACGGTTTTGTGAGCTATTTTTATGTATGTAATGATTCTTGCACCGCCTGACTTTCCCTTTGTTTTAGAGGTAATGGCTAGTCGAATTTTATAGAAGTTATTACCAAGTGCAATTCCATACTCAGGTTTATTCATGAGCTTTTCTATAAGCTCAGACAAGTCTTTCTTCAGCGAAGGGTATTTCTTTGCCAGCCGCTTTGCTTGTTTATCAAAAAGCGGTATAGAAGAAATATTATAGCTCATCAAGTAGCTCTTTTGCAGGACGGGCTTTCAATTTGCCTAGTTCGACTTGTTTAAGCTCGTTCACTGCTTCCTTGAGCTCAAGTAAAAGCTGATCTTTAGTTGGTTCTTGATATTCTAGAGCTTCCAATTCCTTATACTGTTTCTTTAGTTGTCTCCATTCGCTCATCGGGATATACACTCCGGTGGCTATACCTTTACTATCTTGTATGACCTGTATTTTCATTTATCTGTGATTAAAGTTCCTGTATAAAAACTGCTCTAAAACTATGAAATACTAATAAGTGTTAACTGAAGTTTGAATTATAAAGTTCCAAATCGGGGACTACGTAAGTAGGCTGCACACATGCTTTTGCATTTATGGTTTTGGGCATCACCCTCCTCCTGTCGTCGTCGGGTCGCTACGTTCCAGGGCTCACTATTCGTTCGGCCTCTGCTTCGCTATCGCTGCGCCGAGTCTGGCTCCTGACGTCGCCACCCTTACACATCGCTGATGCAAGACTAGGGAAGGGGGGCTAATGTTATTGTACAGAGACTGTAAGTGTGAAATCTCTGAAAATACAGACACATAATTTTTCTCATAGCTGTTTCTTAATATGGACTTGGAAATATTTTTTAGAGATTAAATTATCCTACGCCTCTGTTTATCAAGAGTGTTTATATCATCAAAAAGATATATTAATATTTTTATGAAAAAAAGTTGATCGAAAGTTAACATTATGACGGGGCAGTCGTTTATTTTTGCCATCCCTAATACGATAGGGTATGATGTTGAGCGCTTCTGAAAATATTTTTTAAAAATAAATTCATTAATACTTGCCATTAAAAATAAACTTCTT
>SLDF01000201.1 GCA_007125435.1 Saprospiraceae bacterium | reverse complement strand
TTCTTCTTCTTCTTCTTGGCTTACGTCTTCAATAATATCTTCGTTTGCAGGGTCAGATTCGACTGCAATCGGCTCAGCCGGTTTTTCAATAGGTAGAGGTTTGACGATGGGTTCATTTGCTATCTTTTCTTCCTCTGGCTCTTCAAAGGCAAACAATGACTGTGTGACGGGTTCGGTGTTTTGGAGTTCATCTTCGCTTTTTTCAATTTCAGTTGATTCAGTAATGTCTTCTTTTACAGCGTCGATTTTAGGGTCGGTGTCGGCACTCGTTGGTGATGAGTGTTCAGTCTCTGCTTCAGGCCACTCATTTATAATGTCATAAAGCTGGCGTAATTTTTCTTTAAGTAGATCCTTTTCAAGATTGGAAATATCATTTCGGCTGTATAGCTCTTTGAGCAGTTGAAATATCTGTGAAGATAGTGCTTTAGTGCGTTCGAAACTCATATGTGTAGACTTAGTCGATTTTTACAAATGAACAATTGAAATCAAATATAAAATAAATAATTTTTATAATATTACACTTTAGAACGATATATATGGTTCATGTGGTTCATGAATGATAGACTAATTCAATTAATTACACCAAATACTTATGTTTTTAGAGCCTTTTTTTAAAGGTCAGAGGAGTGGCTGGATAGAAGTTGTATGCGGCTCTATGTTCTCCGGCAAGACTGAGGAGTTGCTCAGAAGGGTGAAGCGCGCCAGATTTGCTAATCAGTCAGTTGTACTCTTTAAGCCGGCGAAGGATATCAGATACTCTGAAGAGGATATTGTAAGTCACGACGACAACGCAATGAGATCTATTGTAGTAAAAAATGCACTTGAAATTAAGCGACTTATTAACGGTGAAGAGGTGGTAGGCATCGATGAGGCCCAGTTTTTTGATCAAAACTTAGTCTCGGTTTGTCAGGATTTAGCACTCGAGGGCAAGCGCGTCATCATAGCCGGGTTGGATATGGACTTCCAGGGTGTGCCATTTGGACCTATGCCGGATCTTTTAGCAGTGGCAGAATACATTACTAAGGTGCATGCCATATGTCCGCATTGTGGAAACCTTGCCACACATTCTTACAGACTTACTGAAGATCAATCTCAGGTTTTACTAGGGGCTAAAGATGCCTATGAACCAAGATGTCGAAAATGCTATAGTATGGGCAATATCCTTAAGTTTCCCAAAAAAATAAATACTTGAACAAGCTACTCGAGTAGGTGAACTTTTTCAACTAAGAGTCGTAACTTAGCTTTAATTTATAGGCTGGGTCAAAGTTGACCAATTAATCAATCAATTCACTCAAGTGTAATCAATATATGCAACTAAAGACTTTCATGGGGCATTTTAAAATACCGTTTTTACTAGATATGCATCAGCGATGCGGAGTGGGTCACGAGCGTATGCGAGTGAGTCCGCAGGACCGAGCGAACAGCGAGCCCAGCAGCGTAGCGACCCGACGACGACAGGAGGAGGGTGATGCCCAAATAATCAAAATGAAAAACACCCGGGCTTTCATCTATAGTTTCGCTCTTTTTTTGGTACTAGGGCTTGCAGCTTGTACAGGTTCTAAAGTCATCACGGAGCAAACAGCGGCGAAAGAAGCCGAAGCTCAGCTGTCGATAGATACATCGGAGATTACTGATTTGTCGGATACGCTTGACATTGATGAGCAGGTCGCTTTGTTATCGGAGCCCGATTTTGAAGAACCAGGTATTTATCGATCTAAGGCGCAGCGCCATTGGGATCTTTTGCACACTTCGCTAGACTTATCCTTTGACTGGCCAAAACAAAGGGTGAATGGTAAAGCAGAATTAACACTGACGCCATTTTTCTATCCGGACTCGACTCTGGAATTGGATGCCAAGCATTTTGACTGGCATTATATTGGCATCGAAGGCCACAGTGATTCCCTAAATTTTGACTATGATAGTTTGAAGGTTAATATTCACTTAGGTCGTTTATACGATCGAAGAGATACACTCATTATTAGTCTTCACTATACAGCCAAACCTGCGGAAAGGCCGGGCAGGTCGGGCTCTTCAGCCATTACCTCGGACCAGGGTTTGTTCTTTATCAATCACGACGGAAGACTTGCAGATAAACCACAGCAAATCTGGACCCAAGGCGAAACAGAGTACAACTCAGCATGGTTTCCTACTATTGATAAACCCAACGAAAGGTGTACACACGACATTAAGCTGACTGTTGAAGATCGGTTCACTACCTTATCTAATGGCTTATTGGTAGAGAGTGTCAAAGGTGACAATGGCATGCGGACCGATCACTGGGTGATGGACTTGCCACATGCACCTTATTTGTTTATGATAGCGATAGGGGAGTATGCCGTGATTAAAGATCGCTGGCAAGATATTTCACTTTCCTATATGGTAGAACCTGAGTATGCGCCTTATGCCAAAGATATTTTTGCTCATACGCCTGAAATGCTGACTTTCTTTTCAGAAACATTCGGCGTGCCCTATCCCTGGCAGAAATATGACCAGGTCATAGTGCGAGACTATGTATCGGGAGCCATGGAGAATACGACTGCTGTGATTTTTGGTGACTTTGTACAGCGTACCCGGCGACAGCTAATGGACAATGGCAATGATGAAATCGTAGCACATGAAATGGCTCACCATTGGTTTGGCGATTTGGTGACTTGTGCTGATTGGTCACAGTTGACACTCAATGAGGGCTTTGCCAATTACTCAGAGTACCTCTGGCTGGAACATAAGTATGGCTTTGACCATGCAGAGCAACACAGGAGAAACGAACTGAGTGGATACTTAAACTCCCTTGAATATACAGGTACCAAACACCTAATCAGGTATGATTATGAAAGTGCAGAAGAGATGTTCGATGCCCATTCTTACAATAAAGGTGGGTTGGTTTTGCATATGCTGAGGCATTATCTTGGAGATGATGCTTTCTTCAGCTCACTCAAGCATTATCTACAGGTAAATGCATACAAACCGGTGGAAATTCACCAATTGCGACTGGCTTTTGAGGAGACTACAGGTGAGGATTTGAGCTGGTTTTTTAACCAATGGTTTTTAGATAGAGGTCATCCTGAGTTGAAAGTGGACCATTTCTATGATAGAGACTCAAGCCGTCTATACGTCACAGCTCATCAGATGCAGGATCCCGGAGAGCACCGTCCTATATTTAGATTGCCACTGGATATCCATATCTATCTGCCGGATGGTCAGATCAGAAAAGAGAGGATGTGGACAGATAATCGCTCATCGGTTTTGGAGCTGTCATGTGATACAGAGCCGGTAGATGTCATATTTGACCCACAGCGTATATTACTTGCTACATTAGATGAAGACTGGGCCTTAACTCCTGATAAACTTTTGAAAAGGGCAGAAGGTCAAAACCACTATACCGTGCAGCTAAAAGCTACAAGCGAAATAGCTGAAAAAAGTCCGGAACATCTTATGTCTGTTCTCGAGCAGCAAATCGAACATCCATTTTGGAGGATACGCAGAGACGCTATCAGGTTGTTTCCTGCAGATAGTATCAATGCCTCAAGACTGAGAAAAATCAGCTATCTGGCAAAGGCCGATCCCAATCTATATGTCCGCTATGCCGCTCTTAATAAGCTAAGCAGTATAGAGGGATTTGATGAGACATCAGCATTGGTTCACATCCTCTCAAAAGGTGAAAGAGAGAGTGGTCTTATGGTTGGCAAAGCATTACAGGTACTGCATAAGATCGACGAAGACTTAGCTAATCAGTGGAAAGATAGCTTAATAAATGATGATGATCCACAGGTAATAGTAGCCCTGTCTGAAATCATCCTCGCGACAAAAGACACGACGTCCGCAGATTTTTTCAGCAACAACTTCTTGACAGTCAGTGGTTACGAGTCCATTACGTTTATGACCAATGCCTTTGCTACTTTAGGTGAAATTGACAGGCAGGCTCTCTTTGAGTTTACAGATTCTATGTATCAGCAATTGCAAACCAGAGATAGTGGCCCACTGAATAGATATGGGTTTATGCAGTTTCTTGGATCTGTCATGAGTGACCTGTCCAATGATATACGCACAGGAGAGATTAACGACATGGAAGCATTAACCAATTACTTTGAAAAGTACAGCAACATGTTTGAGTCTATCAAAAGTAAAGAAACAGTCGGACAGCTTAAAAGTGCTTACGAGTACCTAAGACCTTAAATTATGGATATGAAGACACATGTATGTATAATGGCCGGTGGTGCCGGGACGCGATTTTGGCCCATGAGTACCGAGGAAATGCCAAAGCAATTCATCGATGTCCTAGATGTGGGCAAAAGCCTTCTGCAGCTGACTTATGATCGGGCGATTCGGTTAACCAGTCCTGATCGCATATGGATAATGACTCATGAAAAGTATCAATCCATTGTAGTCAGCCAATTACCGGATATCAAGGCTGAAAACATACTTTTGGAGCCCGCAAGGAGAAACACCGCTCCAGCCATAGCATATGCTGCCAATAAGATCATAGCAAAGGACAAAGACGGTATCATGGTCATGCTATCCTCTGATCATGTGATTTTGAAGGAAGATGCTTTCGTGTCTGATACCCAATCAGGTATCCAGCATGTCCACTCGCACAATAGTATCTTTACGCTGGGTATCCAGCCGACAAAGCCACATACTGGATATGGCTACATTCAGTATGAAAAAGCGTCAGACAGTATCAAGCCCGTACTGAGATTTGTTGAAAAGCCTGGGCACGATACAGCAAAAGCTTATTTAGAGTCCGGAGACTATCTATGGAATGCAGGAATCTTCATATGGAAAGCCTCAAGGGTGATGGAAGATCTGAAGGCGCACGCACCGGAAATCTATCAAGCCTTCCAACCATTAAGTGAAGCCATTGGTAAGCCTGAAGAACATGACGCAGTATCTAAGGCCTTCGCTATAACACCCTCCCAATCTATTGACTACGCCATCATGGAGCATGCAGATGACATTTGCACAAAACCATCCGATATAGGATGGAGCGACCTAGGTACATGGGGGGCATTGTACGATATGAAGCGTCAGGGCACTAAGGACAATATTGTTTCTCCGGGTGCTATGATCGTGATGGAAGACTGTGAAAACTGCCTGATAAGAATACCCGAAGGAAAGCAGGCCATAGTCAAGTCATTAAATCACTATGTCGTAGCATGGCAGGAGGGCGGCCTTTTGATATACCCAATACAAGATGAGCAAAAACTTAAGTCTAGCCTGAGCCAATTGAAGGATAAGCCTCAACAAAGCTCTTCCTGATACGTTAGTCTCTCATATATCTCTGATCTGCTTCCTAAGCAATAAACTATAACATGAAAGTTTTAAGAAGGCTTGGTATTTTCTTTTTTGTATGCGCGATAATTTATTTTCTTGGACCTAAGCCGGCGACTCCGGTGCTTACCAATTCGATGGTGTACAAGGACTTGAAGCTTAAGAAGCTCGAGTTTTACGTGGAGAAGAAGGAGTCTGTGTGGGATATAAGGCCTGACAATCATGCCCGTATAGTCTGGTGTGATTCCTCCAAGATGGAAAAGACGAAGTACTCAATTGTGTATTTACATGGTTTTGGTGCCAGTCAGGCCGAAGGCGATCCTGTTCACAGGACAATAGCGGAGACCTTTGGCTCTAATTTGTATCTGAGTCGACTGAATATGCACGGACTAAAAGGCGACAACCAGTTGATAAACTTTACAGCGGATGATCTCTGGGAAAGTGCTAAAGAAGCTCTCATGATCGGTAAAAAGCTCGGTGATAAAGTCCTATTGGTGGGCACTTCGACAGGTGGTACTTTGGCGCTTAAGCTGGCTGCTACTTTTCCTGAGTATGTATCAGGTGTCATATTATTATCTCCAAATGTCGCTATCCGCAATAGTAGCGCCTGGTTATTAAATAAACCCTGGGGACTACAGATCGCCAGAGCTGTGGTAGGAGGTAAATACATCACGCCATCGGATACTTCTGAGCTATACAGGCAATATTGGAGTGGCGAATACCGAGTAGAAGCTGCTGTAGAGCTCCAGCAGTTGATCAGCAAATCAATGACCAAATCAACATTTAAAGCGATCGAGCAACCTTTGCTAATGCTCTATTATTATAAGGATAAGGATAACCAAGATGAGGTTGTCAGCGTAAAAGCAATGCTTAAAATGTTTGATAAGATATCTACGCCCGATGATTTAAAACGTCAAGTGCCTTTACCTAACGCCGGCGATCATGTCATAGGTAGCTATATTAAAAGCAATGATGTGGAAACGGTGATTGATGAATCCATTGCATTCCTTGAAGAGATTATGGGCTGGGAACGTGCGCTTGATAAAAAAGCTGAACAAGTAAAAGCTGTCGAAAGTGTAAATTAGGAATCACTTATTTTTCTGAATTTACCTCGTGGGTGAAAATGCTCAATGGTGTCTCTCAAAAAGCTATTGTCCAGATGTGTATAAATCTCCGTAGTGGTTATAGATTCATGACCGAGCATTTCTTGTACAGCTCTGAGGTCAGCACCACGCTCCACCATATGTGTAGCAAATGAATGTCTGAATGTATGCGGGCTGACTTGTTTGTCAATACCGGCTTTGGCTACAGTATCTTTGATGACCATGAATACCATTACCCTGGATAGGTGAGCGCCATTCCTATTTAAGAAGACGAAGTCTTCGTGGCCTTTTTTTATCTTACTTTGATGGTTTCTGTAGTGGGTGAGGTATAGATTAATGAAAGACATCGCAGACTGTCCAATGGGTACCAGACGCTCTTTGTTGTTTTTACCGTGTACTTTGATGAAGCCTATATCGAAGTATAGAGCTGACATTCTCAGCTTGATCAGTTCACTGACTCTGAGGCCGCATGCGTATAGGGTCTCTAGCATAGCTCGATTGCGATGGCCCTGGGGGTGACTGAGGTCAACGGCTTCCAAAATTCTCTCTACCTCTTCTATGCTAAGTACGTCAGGCAGATATTTGGTAAGTTTGGGGCCTTCCAAAAGCTCTGAAGGGTCATTGACAATCCATTCTTCAAGCATTAAATAGCTAAAAAAAGACTTAATACCGGAGATGACTCTTGCTTGTGTCCTGACACTGACACCCAACTCGTTGAGAAAGCGCACAAACTGTTCGAGATGGGTTAATTCTATTTTGTTAAATGCACCCGGCTGTGTATCGTCGGACCCAATAAACTGCCTGAGCTTATCAGCATCTCTCAGATAGGCCTCCACTGAATTTGTTGATAGCCCTTTTTCCAATTGTAAGTAGGCCTTGTAGCCTTCGATAGCTCTTTTCCACTCCATGATTTGTAAATATAATAAATTTCCATCTTGTGGTCGTTCAAAACATATTGTATCTTTACCATGTGATGAGGATATAATGGGTGTACTTGAATTTGTCGTTTTACTTTAGTTTTGCATCAGCGATGCGTAGTGGGTCACGACCGGCAGGGAGTGAGTCCGAAGGACCGAGCGAATAGCGAGCCCCGGAGCGAGTCTGAAAATAGCCGTCGTATGATCTAAGTAGCAGCTATTTTGAGTAAGATCGAAGAATAAAAAATACGCGCATAGCCATTGGCTACACTTGATGTCGTCTGAAAAGAGCTAGAGCTTAGAGAATTTTACTTTAGACGAGTGCTGAAGAGAGA
>SLDF01000427.1 GCA_007125435.1 Saprospiraceae bacterium | reverse complement strand
TTTTTTATTTTAATATGTAAAAGTGTAACCAAAATAGTGAAATAGTGAACGCAAATAGTAGTAAATACATATGGATATTACTTCTCATGTGTATATGTTAAGAAAAACTTTATAAAAAATAGTGGAAGGAAGTGGTAAGAAGTGGGAGCTTACTCTATATTTGAACCAACAACGAACCGCGGAAAAGAAGAATGACCAATTTATATGGTGAATATGAGTGTAAGCTAGATCCAAAGGGACGGCTTAAGATGCCGGCAGCGCTACTGAAGCAGCTAGGCACCGGTGGCGCTCATACGTTCTTTATGAATCGAGGTTTTGAGAAAAACATCGTTTTGTATCCGCAGAGAGTTTGGGAAGATATCACGCAGAAGATTGGGCGGTTGAATTATTACAATACGCAGGAAAGACAATTTTTGAGATATTTTTTTCGAGGTGTAAAAGATGTGACAACTGATGGGGCAGATAGGATTTTGCTTGGTAAGAATGTCCAGGATTATGCCGACATAAAATCAGAAGTGGTTTTATTTGCTTTTGTTGACAAGATAGAAATTTGGGATCGAGACACGTATTATGAGAAGTTAGATGAAAGACCTGAAGATTTTTCACTGTTATCAGATCAGATTTTCGGATCAGGTTTGAGTGGCGAATCTTAGGTATATGAGTGAATCGTATCACATACCGGTGCTTTTTGAGCCAACTCTGGAGGGGTTAATCACTGACATTAGTGGTGTTTACATTGATGTTACCTTTGGGGGAGGAGGCCACAGCAGGGGGATTTTGGAAAGATTGAGTGATGAGGGCCAACTCATTGCATTTGACCAGGATCCTGACGTGCTGACTCACTTGCCCGATGATGATCGGTTTACACTTATACAAGCAAATTTTAGGTACTTTTCACGTTTTTTGAGGGTGCATCAAGTTTCTGAAGTTGATGGTATTATAGCTGATTTAGGCGTTTCGTCTTATCAGTTTGATCAGCCTGAAAGAGGATTTACGCATAGACAAAATGCCAATTTGGATATGCGGATGAGTCAGCAGGGTGATAAGACTGCAGCTACCATACTCAATGGGTATTCAGAAAAAGCACTCTGGGATATATTCGGTCAATATGGAGAGATTCGCAATGCGCGCACGCTGGCGGCCAAAATTACAGCAGAACGAAAAGCGAGATCCATCCAAACTGTCGATGATCTGATGACCATTTTAGATCAGGTCATGATAGGTGATAGACACCGATATTTATCCCAGGTATTTCAAGCTCTTCGTATAGAGGTCAACGAGGAGTTAGAAAGCTTAAAGGACTTATTGACTCAATCCCTTAGAGTGTTGAAGCCCGGTGGGCGATTGGTGGTATTATCATACCATTCTCTTGAAGATCGATTGGTCAAGCACTTTATGAAGAGCGGCACTTTTACCGGTGAGCTCATTAAGGATGATTTCGGAAAAATAACCAGACCATTCCAAGTCATCACTAAAAAACCAATTGTGGCGGATGCTGATGAGATTCGCCAAAACCCGCGCTCTAGTAGCGCAAAACTGAGAATTGCAGTAAAAAAATAACCTGATGAATGATTCAAAAAAATTGAATCGCCGCTTCCTGAAGGCAGGAAGTACGACGCGATTCGTAGCACAAAGTATGCCCGTATTCTATTTCTTATTTGCCTTAGGTATGGTATACATTACCACGGCATTAATGTCAGAAAAGCGAATAAGAAATATTGAATACCTCAAGAAAGACATTAGAGAACTCCGGTGGGAGTACATGAGCGAAAAAGCAGAATTAATGCATGCAAGCACATATTCTAGAGTTGCTCAGGCCATCATCGGAGAGAATGAAATAAATAAAACTCAAGCACCTAAAAGGATAATAACCAGACATAAACCATGAGTGTAAAGAAAGAAGTATTAACCAGACTATATATAGTGTTCGCGTGTTTTGCGATCCTAGGGGCAGTCATAGTCTGGAAAGTATTTCAAATTGCAATCATAGAAGGTGAAGAGTGGAGAAGTCAAGGTGAGCAATCTTATGTTAAGTATAAAGAGGTAGAAGCCGAACGTGGTAATATCCTAGCTGATGATGGCAGTTTATTGGCCTCGAGTCTGCCGTATTTTGAGGTTCGCATGGACTTAAGGGCCGGAGGGCTAGATGATAACCTGTTTAATGCAGAGATTGATTCTTTATCTTGGTACTTGTCAAAGTATGTCGATAGATCAAGGTCGGCTCAATCCTGGAAAAGTCACCTAGTACAAAATAGGCAACGGGATAATCGATACATGCTTATTGCTAAGCAGTTATCGCTTCAGGAACTTAATCGACTCAAGACATTTCCAATATTGAGATACGGCCAGCACAAGGGTGGTCTTATAGTTCAGGTACAATCCAGAAGGGTCAAGCCATTCAAAGACCTCGCTCATCGAACCATTGGTTTGTATAGAGAGAATGCCCCTTCCATAGGGTTGGAAGCCACTTTTGACGGTGTTCTCAAAGGTGAAAAGGGTAAGCAGTTGATGCAGAAAATAAGACCTGATATATGGGTGCCAATAGACGATCTTAGCTCGGTAAACCCAAAACAAGGAAAAGATATTGTCACAACTTTAAATGTGACCATACAAGACATAGCGCATCAATCACTTACAGATGCACTACGACAGCACAATGCAGCTTTTGGAACAGCTATAGTGATGGAGGTCAAGACTGGGCAGATCAAAGCTATGGTTAATCTCGGCAAGTCATCTAATGGTAGATTTGTAGAGGATTATAACTATGCAGTAGGTATGTCAGCTGAACCCGGGTCAACTTTTAAACTGGCTACATTAATGGCCATGTTGGAGGATGGTCTTGTAACGGTAGAAGATAGTATCGAGCTTAATTATGGCAGACCTAAGTCCTTTTATGGACAATCCATGAGAGATGCTGAGCCGCATGGATACGTGAAGGCAACAGTAAAAGAGTCTTTTCAGACATCATCAAATGTGGGTATTGCCACAGTAGCAGATAAAGTGTATAGCCCAGACAAGGGTGGCAGGAAGTACATAGAGCGCCTTCACCAGTTTGGTCTTAATGAAAAGACAGGTATAGAGATAGAGGGAGAAGCCAAGCCTTATATAAAGGATGCTTACAATCAGGATCAAATGTGGAGTCGTACGACAATACCTTGGATGGCTATAGGTTATGAAGCTAAGCTGACGCCATTGCAGATTCTAAATTTTTACAATGCAGTAGCTAATGGCGGTGAGCTCATGAAGCCATATCTGGTAACTGAGGTGAGAGAGGTTGGTAGAACAGTTAAGAAATTTAAGCCTACTGTATTAAAGAAGCAAATAGCCAAAGCTTCAACCATAGAGAGTGCCAGACATCTACTAGAAGGTGTCGTGGACCAAGGTACAGCTAAGCGATACAAAACAGATAAATATACTTTTGCAGGTAAGACCGGAACATCGGTAATTGATTATTATACTTCAGAGCGCAAGGGAAAGAAAAAATATCAGGCTTCGTTTGCCGGGTATTTTCCGGCTGATCAGCCAAAGTACAGTGTAATAGTTGTCATAAATGATCCCGGTAATGGTTCATTTTACGGATCGAGTGTTGCCGTGCCTGTATTTAGAGCTATAGCAGATCACATTTATAATGTGGACCCTGCTTTTCATAAAACCATAGAAAAAACTACACAGCCACAATTGGCGGTAAACGACTTGCCGGTTAGTGGTGCTGGATATACTAAGGAACTCGAAGAAGTTTTTAATTTTTTTGGTCTCAGAATAAGGAAGGAATCCGATGGCCAGTGGGCTTCCGTACAAGTCAGAGATAGTTTACTATTACTGACGGAGCGAAGTCTTGCAGAGCATACAGTCCCTGATGTCAGGGGTATGGGATTAAGAGATGCCCTGTATGTTCTGGAAAACAATGGGCTCGATGTAAGGGTAAATGGAACCGGCAAGGTAAGGTCTCAGTCGGTTTTACCCGGTGGCAAGCTTGCTGGCCAGACGATTTTTATCGAATTGAATTAAAGGAAGTCATGATTTGAGAAAACTACAATTTCTACTCAAAGATGTCAGGGCTTTAAAGATTAATGGTTCAGTGCATGTGGAGCTGAGTGGACTTTCTATTGACAGTAGAAAAGTCAAGACGCAAGGTGCATTTATAGCCATAAAAGGTACATCAACGGATGGGCACCTGTATATTGACCAGGCGATTCAAAATGGTGCTGTTGCTATCATTTGTGAGTCCATACCTGATAATTTGAAAAGCGAAGTGACATATGTCGTGGTAGAAAATGCGGCAGCTGTTGCCGGAATAATGGCATCAGCCTGGTATGACGAGCCTTCTCGTCATATGAAGGTCATTGGTGTTACTGGAACAAATGGGAAAACAACAACCACAACACTGTTATTTGATATGTTCAAGTCATTGGGCAATGTTGCAGGTCTTATCAGTACAGTAGAGGTGAGGATCGATACTGATGTATTACCGGCTACACATACGACACCTGATCCTATGAGTCTGCAAGAGATTCTCTCTAAGATGAGGCAAAGGGACTGTACAGTTGTATTCATGGAAGTCAGCTCTCATGCCATTGATCAAAGCAGGATTGCAGGGATTGTTTTTGTTGGTGGGATATTTACTAATATTTCTCATGATCACCTGGACTATCATAAGACATTTGCCAATTACATTGAGGCAAAAAAGAAATTTTTTGACCATTTGCCTTCTGATGCATTTGCTATCGTAAATATCGATGACAAGAGAGGAGAGGTCATGGTGCAAAATACATTCGCACGGGTAAGAAGATTTGCTCTGAAGCGTATTGCCGACTATCAGGCAAAGTTGCTTGATGACACTGTCATGGGACTTCATTTGGAGGTTGATGATGTGGAGCTATTTACTCAGATTTCTGGTGAGTTTAATGCTTATAACTTGTTAGCAGCTTATGCATGTGCGATGGAGTTGGGCATTGGGAAACAAGAGGCGTTAGTGGCACTCAGTCAGCTAAAAGGGGCAGAAGGGCGCTTTGAGGCTATCAAAGACCCCGTAAGTCAGGTGACATTTATCGTTGATTATGCCCATACACCGGATGCCCTTGAAAAGGTGATCGCTACGGCGAATAAGATGAAGTCAAAAGGCGCTAGAATCATTGTTGTAGTCGGCTGTGGCGGAGATCGAGATAAGACAAAGAGACCTGTGATGGGTAAAATAGCACTTCAAGGCGAAGGGTTAGCTATTTTTACAGCAGATAATCCAAGGTCGGAGAATGCTGAGGATATTATTGAGGATATGAAAGCTAATTTGATGTCAGAGGATTTGAAAAGACTATTGACAATTCCCGATAGGAAAGTAGCAATACAAACAGCAAAACAAATCGCCAGACCAAATGATATAGTCATCGTTGCAGGAAAAGGACATGAGAAATATCAGGAGATAAATGGTGTTAAACATCCTTTTGATGATAAGGATGTAATAAAGAAATTAATCGAGCCTTAGAGGCAGAGATAAGCCCGGTACATAAATCGGATTAAAGAGCAGGTTATTTTTTTTCTCAGGTTGGTTTAACAGTTGCAATGGGCCAGTTTGCAATATCTTTGGCCGGATAATGTGTGGTCCATTGCTCTGTTTTTAATAAAAATAACCATTGTAATAATTGTAGGGTGCGCTAGTAATTGAGCGTGTTCTAGCCTTAATCACTATTTCGAACGAGCCTAACTAGAACTATAATGCTGTATCACCTATTTGAATATTTGCAACAATACGACATACCTGGATCCAGGCTGTTTCAGTATATTACTTTTAGAGCTGGTGCTGCTATACTGCTTTCCCTTATCATCTCAATTTTGATTGGTGACAAGATTATTGAATTTTTAAGAAGGAAACAAGTCGGTGAGTCTGTAAGAGATCTCGGCTTAGAAGGTCAAAAGCAAAAGCAAGGAACACCTACAATGGGTGGCATCATAATCATAATGGCCACATTGATCCCATGTCTATTGTTAGCGAAGTTGGATAATGTATATATTTCCACTATGATAGTGGCTACAGTTTGGATGGCTGCGATTGGCTTCATCGATGATTATATTAAGGTATTTAAAAAGAATAAAAAAGGGCTAAGCGGAAAGTTTAAAGTTTTGGGACAGGTAGGGCTTGGTGCCTTCATCGCCATCACGATGCTGTCTTCTGAAAAAATAGTAGTTAGAGTCAATCTTGATGAAGCCGTTTCTAAAAATTATGAGATTATAGAAAAGGTCGTAGCCACTGATCATATGGGGCGACTTCGAGACATGGCATATGTCAAAACACAACTCACCAATGTGCCCTTTTTTAAGGGTAATAGTCTGAATTACAACAATATCCTAAGTTTTCTTGGTGAAAATGCAGAACACTTGACCTGGATCATCTTTATTCCTTTGGTTATTTTTATCGTTACGGCTGTTTCTAATGCCGCGAATCTGACTGATGGGCTAGATGGTCTCGCAGCAGGGATAACTGCTATTATAGGTGGGACGTTAGGCGTATTGGCATACGTGTCCGGTAATACCGTATTTGCAGATTATCTGAATATCTTCTATATACCCTACAGTGGTGAATTGGTGATATACTCTGCTTGTTTTCTTGGTGGGTGTATTGGATTTTTATGGTACAATGCCTACCCAGCACGCGTCTTTATGGGTGATACAGGATCGTTAGCTATTGGTGGTATAGTAGCCGCAATGGCTTTGTTGTTGCGAAAAGAACTTTTGATTCCTATCCTGTGTGGGATATTTCTTGTAGAAAACCTCTCTGTGGTATTGCAAGTCAGCTACTTTAAATATACAAAAAAGAAGTCTGGGGAGGGGCGTAGAATTTTCTTAATGTCACCACTGCACCATCATTTTCAGAAAAAAGGCATGCATGAAGCTAAGATTGTTGCCAGATTTTGGATAGTGGGCATTTTGCTAGCCGTTCTAACTATAATTACTTTAAAAATCAGATAATGCCAAAGTCAGTTGTCATACTAGGGGGTGGCGAAAGCGGTATATGGGCAGCCAGATTGGCACAGATTAACGGTGATCATCCCTTCGTAAGCGACAATGGTAGAATTTCCACAACCAATAAAAGCTTTCTTGACCAATATGCCATTCTTTACGAAGAAGAAGGGCATACATTGTCAAAGTTGTTAATGGCAGATATTATCGTCAAAAGCCCTGGCATTCCCCAGGACATTCCTGTGATAATAAAGCTGAGAAAAGCAGGCATGCCCATTATATCAGAGATTGAGTATGCCGGCAGATATTCCTCCTCCAACATCATTGGCATTACAGGAAGTAACGGTAAAACAACAACTTCAAGGCTCATACATCATATTCTAAGGGAAAATGGAGTAGATGTAGGCCTTGCTGGCAATATTGGTCTGTCTTTTTCAGAGTATTTATGTCGCTTTGAAAATGAGTGGGTTGTTCTCGAGCTTTCAAGCTTCCAATTAGAAGACGTGCGGCAGTTTAAACCAAAGATATCTGTATTCCTCAATTTGACAGCAGATCACATGGATAGATATGATCACAATATGGATATCTATTTTAGAGCTAAATGGAATATTACTTCAAAACAAGATGAAAGCGATATTTTCATATACAATTGTGATGATGCACGTCTCTGTAATGCCGTTTTAGCAAGGAATATTTCGCCTGTT
>SLDF01000010.1 GCA_007125435.1 Saprospiraceae bacterium | reverse complement strand
GATAGAAACCTCATCAATCACAAGCGGTATTATTTCATGGCAGTTGCATATGCTCATAATAACTTTGAGCAGTTTGATCCAAGTGATCCAACTAATTTAAATGCGCAACTAGAGCCTTATCTTGAAGGTAGAAGAAATGTGAGAAGTTATGTGGGTATACCAAGGCCTATTACTTCTATGTATCTAAACGCAGATTATGGAGATGGTCCGACAATTACGAGACTAGATGGACAAGGTAATGCAGGTAACTTCCTTGATATGGAAGATCACATGTATGATCGCATACTTTCTGGTGAATTTGACGGAGAGATTGATTATAAACTTGGAGGTGGACCACTTGATATCAAGGTTATTAATCCTATTGAAGTGACAAATGGCGAATTTGAAATCACTTTCTTCAATCCTGATAATAAGGAAGGTGTTGATGGCAATACAAGGTGGGTACTTAGAGATGTAGAGACAGGTAATGAAGTTTTCTCAGATTTTTCATTAGAAAGGCTGAATGAACAGGTTCTACAGGACTATGGTGTTTCTATATCCATGTACATGCCTGATACACTTGGTATAAGAGCAGATGACGTCAACGGACCGGCAGATAATGGTACTGTAGGTGCTGCAGTTGAGTTTGCAGATATGGAAGGTGAAATGTGGTTTGCTGGAATACCAAGGTCTAATAATTCAATTTTATTTGATCAGCTGCAACCATTGAATTATATAAAGAATGGTCCAGGACAACCGGATGCCGGATTAGATCCAACGCAAAGGTTGCACAGGATTGGTAATGGTTTCTTTGCGCCTCTATATATTATGGATTATAGGCCAGCCGATTCTCCGTTAGACTTTATGGTGTCGCCGATGTTGATCAATAATACAGCTGCGGGTCTAAGGTCAAGGGTCAAGCCATCTAGCATAAATAACGTTGACATCGTATTTACTGCTGATAAGGATAAGTGGAGTCGTTGTGTGGTAGTTCAAACTGCCAATAATTCGTATTCTGCAACTGGTTTTGCACCTACTGACAATACCAATATGTTTGACTATAGAGACCACCCATCTATTGACAAGAATGGTAATTATGCAACCTCGGATGGTTCGAAAGATGGAACGCCCTTAACAGGGTCTTCAGAGAACCCTAACGATGCTAATTATATATCAGAGAAAGGTATGGGTTGGTTCCCGGGATATGCTATAGATGTGACTACAGGTGAGCGGTTAAATATATTCTTTGGAGAAAACTCTGTATTCGATGACAGGTTCCTTGATGAATATGATAATGAGATGGCCAATGGTGATGATATGATCTGGAACCCTACTTCTCAGTTATTCCTCAATGAGGAAAGACTTGTTGGTGAAGATGGATTCCCAGTACTTGAGCCTGTATTTTTCTTCTATGGTGGCCAACATTTTGTGTATGTTACCAGACAAAAGTATGACGGTTGTGAGCAGATAATTAATTTCTTAACGCCACGTAGAAACCCATTAACTAAAGCTAGAGCCTTTGAGCAGTTAACTTGGGCAGGTTTCCCTATTCTTAATGAAGGAACAGAACTACTATCTTATCAGGATGGACTAATTCCTAATGAAGTAAGGTTGAAGCTTAGAGTAAGTCAGCAATTCGCTCAGTCAGAAACAGAGTGGGAGAACGCTGGTCTACCTAAATATAGAGTTAGCCTTAGAGGACTGGCACCGGATGATCTAGATGAGCCGGGTATAGAGAACTTCCTGGATCAGGTGAATGTGGTTCCTAACCCTTATTATGGATATTCTGCCTACGAGATTAATCAGTTTACTAACACGGTGAAAATCACAAATCTCCCTGATAAATGTACTGTAACCATATATACACTAGATGGTAAGTTTATCAGACAATTTAGAAGAGATGAATCACCTGGTGTTAATACAGGATCCAACCCAGGAACTAGAACTAATCAAGTTGTACCAGCTTTAGAATGGGACTTGAGAAATGATAAGTTAATCCCTGTTGCTAGTGGTGTTTATTTGATCCACATAGATGCAGGTCCATTGGGAGAAAGAGTATTAAAATGGTTTGGTGTGAACAGACAATTTGACCCTTCAGGTCTATAATAAAAACTTTTGGCTTGTGTATCTCGATAGTAATTCGGGATGCACAAGCTAAACTTTTATAATGAATAGAAGAAAATATACTTATGAATAGATTTTTTACAATTATTTGCATTCTAGCGCTTCCTGTACTCGTTTTTGCTGGGAATCCTGATAGACAGGGAGAGGCAGGAGCTTATGAGTTATTAATGAATCCATGGGCAAGATCAGCTGGGTTGCATACTATGACAACTTCTATGGTGAAAGGTATAGAAGCTGAAAGAATTAATCCTGCGGGTATTGTCAGATTTGAGGGTCAAACTGAGTTTGTCATTTCTCATATGCAGTATTTACGTGGTACTGATATTGGAATGAGTGCCTTAGGTCTAGCTCAAAAAATGGGCGAGAGAGGTGCGCTTTCAATTAGTATAGCAGCAGTAAATTTTGGTGATATCGAAGTGACGACTACCAATAGTCCTGAAGGAACTGGTGCTACTTATTCGCCCAACTTTTTTCATCTCGGTCTTGGTTATTCTCACTTATTTGAGAACAATGTATCAGTTGGGGTGATTGTTCGTGCTGTCTCTGAGTCAACTGCGGATCTTCAGGCTTTTGGAGCTTCTCTTGATGCCGGTGTTCAATACGCTACTGGCCCTAAAGATAATTTCAAACTTGGTATAGCTTTGAGAAATATCGGTACTCCTATGCGTTTTGGTGGTGAAGGTCTATCAGTAAGAAGACCTAACCCTCAGGATGATTTCATCAGCTATGAGTTAACATATGATACCAGAGCAGCGACATTCGAAATGCCTTCATTGCTACACATCGGTACGTCGTACGATTTCTATTATGGTCAAAGGCATAGAATAACTGCCATGGGTAACTTTACAGCTAATTCATTCTCCAGAGATCAAATAGGTGGTGGTGTTGAATATGCTTTTAGCGAATTGTTTATGTTAAGAGCGGGCTATCGATATGACGTTGGTTCTACTATTGAGGATGTGACTACATTGAATATTTACACGGGCTTCAGCGGTGGTTTTACCTTTGATGTGCCGATAAGCAGATACAGCGACACAAGGTTTGCAATTGACTATGCATACAGAGCCTCTAACCCTTTTGCAGGCTCTCATAACTTGTCGATAAGATTTATTTTGTGATTTTTTTGTTATCTTTGCCCCATTGGATATATATCCAAATATGACTCGAGCTTAGTGATATGGCTTGAGTATACATTAGGGTTGATAAAATTTAGTGTTTAATACGGAGCGTTTCTGTCGATAGATGGAAACGTTTCGCATTTCTATGTATACAATATTGAAATATAAAAGGTATGAGTGAGATTACATATTTGACAAAGTCTGGTTATGAAAAACTAAAGGCTGAAGTTGAAGATTTAAAAAGCAATGGAAGGGCAGAAGTAGCAAGAGCTATAGCAGAAGCCAGAGATAAAGGTGACCTGTCAGAAAATGCCGAATATGATGCTGCCAAAGATGCTCAGGGTATGTTAGAAATGAAAATAAATGAGCTGGAGAAGGCGCTCTCTAGTGCTCGAATAATAGACGAAAGTACACTTGATACCTCTAAAGTAACAGTGCTTTCAAAAGTCAAGCTAAAAAACCATAAGATTAATAAGGAGGTGGAATATATGCTGGTATCAGGCACAGAGGCTGACTTGAAAGCAGGTAAAATATCTGTAACTTCACCTATTGGCAAAGGTCTTCTAGGCAAAAAGGTGGGAGAAGTAGCTGAAGTTGAAACGCCAGCAGGAATTCTTAAATTAGAGGTATTAGATATATCTATATAGCATGGCATCGATTTTTACTAAGATCATCAATGGTGAGATACCTTCATATAAGATTTATGAAGATGATAAGTATTTAGCTTTTTTAGATATCAGACCGATGGCCAAGGGTCATACTTTGCTCATACCCAAAGTTGAAATAGATTATATTTTTGATCTTGATGAAGATACTTTATCAGACTACCTACCTGTAGCGAAAAAGATAGCTAAAGCCATCGAATCAATAGTCACTTGTGAGCGAGTCGGTATAGCTGTTGTGGGGCTGGAGGTACCACATGCACACGTACATCTTATTCCAATTAATTCTGTACAGGACCTTCGATTTGACAAAGCACCAGTCAAAATGTCCAATGATGAGATGATTCAATTGGCAACCACCATTCGGTCAGCTATCTCTTAGTGTAATCATTTCTTCAAATGAAGCTATCACATAGGTTATCGGATTAGCTATTTGTTTTCTCAGGGTTGGACTTTACAAATGCAGCCCATGAGTTGTATTTTTTACCCACATTGAGTGCACTGTTTTGATAGAAGTGGCAAATGGCTGTAGCCAAAGCGTCTGTAGCATCTAGTGGATGACATGACATATCTGCCTGGCAGAGGTGGCCTAGTATACCTGAGACTTGCTCTTTAGAAGCGTTCCCGTTGCCCGTGATAGATTGTTTGATCTTTTTTGGTGAGTATTCAGTAATATGCACTCCCTTGGTGATAGCTACGGTCATGGCTACGCCCTGAGCTCTACCAAGTTTTAACATTGCTTGAATATTTTTACCGTAGAAGGGTGCTTCTATGGCCATTTCGTCAGGTTTGTAGTGATCCAGGATTAGGCTCATTTCCTCTGCGATAACCTTTAGCTTTTCTAGGTGGCTCTCTTGTTTTTTCATGTTGAAAACCCCTAAGTCAATCAGTTCAAATTGCCTTCCCTTAATGATACCAATGACGGCATAGCCCAGCACATTTGTGCCCGGGTCAATACCCATTATAATCCTGCCAAATTTATTTGAATTAAAGATTTTCATAATATGATGCAATTTAGGGTTAATTTATTGAAATACATCTATCTTAGAGAGGAAAAAGTATGAAGCTAATTTATGGCTAAGCATAATTTCTGGGACTGGATTATAAAGGTGGTAAAGGCTGTTGTCTTTGTACTGGTAGCTATAGTCTTATATCGCCAAATCATATTTATTTTTTCACGAGAGCATATAGCTGTATTGACTTCTGCTTTATCCGAGCGTTGGTGGTATGCAGCAGTAGCTGTATTTCTTTTCTCAATTAACTACTTGCTTGAAGTATTAAAGTGGTGGGTTTTGACGCATCGCATTTTAGGAGGAAGGTCTTTTACAAGGCTGTTGGAAGAGGTGTTTTCAGGTGCTGCTATGGCTATAGTCACACCTAATCGAATTGGTGCTTTTGTAGGTCGAATGGTTTATTTTAAACCCGAGGTGCAACTGGCTAGTGTCGGTCTCAATGTTATAGGTAGTTTGTCGCAGTTACTGGCTACTGTAGTTTTTGGATTGTTTTGTGTTTTTTTCATTGGCTCCCATGTGTTAGAAGGCGTGAGTTCTCAGTTTGCTTTCAGCCAAATGGAGTTTTTATTGATCGGTATTTTAGTCTTGGTCTTTATCATAGTGACATTATTGACCTTCAGGCCACTTCTGCGCTATGTGAAGACACTTATTCCAAAGAAACGTAAACTAAGATGGCTTCGAACCATAACTTCGATAAGGTCTCTTGATAATATAGCTATAGTAAAGGTATGTCTGATATCATTTTTGCGGTTGATGGTTTACAGCAGCCAGTTTTTATTATTGATTTTGTTTGCCGGGGCTGAGGTGAGTTGGACATTGGGCTTGATGGTGATAGGCTTTATTTATTTTTTGCAAAGTATTGTACCGTTACCCTCCTTGTTTACGTTAGTATTACGTGGTGAGTTAGCTATTTGGTTGTTTAGTCAGTATGGTGTTGATGACATAGCCGTTTTATTAGGCAGCTATTTGATTTGGTTTGTCAACTTAGGTATGCCTGCATTGATTGGTTTGATACCATTGATGAAGTATGACATCAAATCGGTGTATAAATAGCAATTTACTTCAGATGCATGAATTGATGGAGGATCTTTTGCATCAGTGATGTGGAGGAGTCGCATCCCCTGATGAAGGGGATGCGAGACTGAGCGTAATGAAAATGGAGCGAAGGCCGAGCGAATAGCGAGCTCCGTAACGTAACGCCCCCCCAGCCGCCAATGAGATAGGAAATCTATATCAGCACTGGGGGGGGATGCCCAAAATAAAATAAATAGAAAAAAGAAAGAGCTAACAAAAAATCACGTCTATGCAGTTTTCAAATCTATTGTTGATACTTGGTTTACTAATGTGGCCGCTGAGCAGACATACAGAAGGCCTAACAACCGAGGTGAATCACGATCCTGGGGTGGAACTGTGCAGTACGACGAATCAGGCATTTAAACACGGTGAGCGAGTCGTGTATAAGATATATTACAACTGGAATTTTGTGTGGCTGTCTGCAGGTGAAGTCAGCTTTACGGCTAGAGAAAATGAGGACGATATTTTAATTGAGGTGATCGGTAAGACGTATAAATCATATGAGTGGTTTTTTAAAGTGGATGATTACTACAGTACGCGAATGAGGAAGTCTGATTTGCTTCCGGTTGAGTTCATAAGAGATGTGAAGGAAGGTAATTATACCCAGTACAATAAGATTCTGTTTGATCAGACCAAGGGTAAGGCGAAGAGCTGGAAAGGAAAGTCGAAAAAAGATTTATCTTACAATGAATACGACCTCGGTGGGTGCATGCACGATATGTTGTCCATGATTTATTTTTTACGCAATGCAGACATCAGCGGTATCAGTGAGGGTGACGCCTTTCCGATAAGTATTTTTATGGGCTCCAGGACTTATGACCTGTCTGTCACCTACAAGGGCGACGAACTGTCCAAAAAAGTAAAAGGATCAGGTAAGTATGACCTTATGCACTTTTCGCCGGAGGTATTAGCCGGTACACAATTTTCTGAAGGGACAGTTATGGATGTGTATGTCACGAAAGATAAGAACAAGGTGCCTGTATTGGTGGAGTCACCTGTGTCTGTAGGTGCTGTCAAAGCCGTGCTGATAGAGCACAAAGGGCTAAGGCACCCTCTGACTTCCAAAAAGTAATAGTTGTATGAGTAGGTTGATCTATTTTATTTTGGTGTTGGTAGTAGGTCTCGCGCTAGGGTGGGGTATAGCCAATTTTTTTCAGTCCCCTGACAATAGAGTGACCAATGAGGAAGGACAAATCCTACTCGAAAAAATAGATAAAGTAGCTAAGTTGGTGACTGTTGAGGGATATTTCTCTGAGCTATATTCGTACAAAGACTATTACAAATTTGACATCTGGCCTCTACGTAAAAAGGCTTTGATAAGGGTGAAGGCGAGAGTGGTTGCCGGTATTGATATGGAAAAAATGACTTTGGAAGCTATCGAAGAAACCAGGACTATACGGCTATCAGGACCACTGAAGTCCGATATCCTGTATGTAGAGACCGACCTCGATTACTATGATTTGACACAAGGCACATTCAATGCATTCACAGAGGGTGATTATACCAGGCTCAATCAAAAGTCAAAACAATATGTCTTAGAGGCGGCCTATGATAGTGATCTTCTGACACAGGCGGAGCAACAGGCAGAAGACTTATTGGAAACCCTGCGTTTTTTGATAGAAGCGTCCGGCTGGATATTTGAATACGACGCCGCTTTACCCGGAACAAAAAAGTCACTTGAGTTTTGAACAATAGATTGCAGAGTCTTGCACATATGTAGGACGAATAGTGTCAGAACTTTGATGAGCGTACTATTACTTCAAATGAAATTAATGCAATAGCATATCCCTAATTTAAGATAAAAAATCTATTTTTACGACCGTCAGAAAAATTAATGACGGTAGAGAGAGACTATTGCAGACACCAGACATTCAGGTTTGCTAATGCAGACCCATTTGGTAAGATTTAAGATAGTTTTATCAGCCGTCGATTCACACGATATACAATCGAATCTGAATATGGTCAACGATAAAGCTGCTGATTTCAAGAACTCAGAACTATTTGGACATCCCACAGGACTTTACATTTTATTTTTGACAGAGCTTTGGGAGCGCTTCAGTTTTTATGGCATGAAGGCGCTCTTGATTTTTTATCTGACTAAGTATCACCTATTTGGCGATGCAGCTGGTGGACTCATTGTGGGTAGCTATGCGGCTTTAGTCTATGCATTGCCTATCCTTGGAGGATATCTGGCTGATAAATACTTAGGCTTTAGAAAAGCTGTCGTATTTGGTGCCATTCTCTTGGTGTTTGGCCATTTGGGTCTGGCTTATGAAGGCGCAGAAGCGTATAGGGACGCAGATGGCAACATCGTGCAAGATACTATGGCGCTACAAACTTTCTTCTATTCACTAGCTCTTATCATCATGGGTGTTGGTTTTCTGAAGCCTAATATTTCATCCATAGTAGGCCAACTATACAGTAAAGATGATAATAGGAGGGACTCCGGGTTTACCATTTTCTATATGGGTATCAATGTTGGTGCGTTAATGGCGACCCTTGTATGTGGATATTTAGGTGAAAACTATGGTTGGAAGTATGGCTTTGGTGCTGCAGGTGTAGGAATGATTTTCGGCTTAGCTACCTTCATTTGGGGACAGAAATATTTGATGGGGAAAGCTGAGCCTAAAAATCCAGCTATATTAAATGAGAAAGTCTTCGGTCTGAAGCGAGAGTGGTGGATCTATATTTTGTCTTTTCTGGGCGTATTTGTGTGTTGGCAAATTGTTCAGAATCATCACCTTGTCGAAGGTGTCCTTTCACTCACCTCTATAGCCACTGTTGCATTCATCATTTGGTTTATTGTCAGACATTGCGAGAAAGAAGAAAAAGGGCGTATGGCTGTCTTACTGGTGCTGATGATATTCTCTGTTGTTTTTTGGGCATTATTTGAGCAGGCGTATACATCTATGAACCTGTTTGCGGATCGAGTCATTGACCGTGTGACGAGCTGGGGCGAAATACCGGCGCCGTTCTTTCTGGCGCTCAACTCATTATTTATCATTTTATTCGCTCCGGTGTTTGCATGGCTATGGATCAAGTTGGCTAAGAATAATCTGGAGCCGGGCACTGCTGTCAAATTTGGTCTGGGTATCATTTTGGCAGGTGTTGGCTTTGGAGCATTGGTCTTTGGTATCTCTTTGGCAGATGACTTTGGCAAGGTGTCTCCATTATGGTTGGTCCTGGCATACTTGCTGCATACATCAGGGGAGTTAGCCTTGTCACCGGTAGGGCTCTCTGCAGTGACTAAGCTGTCTGTTCCTCGTATTGTTGGCTTTATGATGGGAGCCTGGTTTTTGGCTACAGCTGCATCAGAGTATTTGGCCGGATGGTTAGCCGGTTTTGCAAGCATAGAGACATTTGAAGGAGAGATGCCTGAACCGAGTGAAGCCTTAGCTGCTTATTCCGGCTTATTTGAGTTTTTATTCTACCTGGGTATAGGCTGTGGCGTATTCCTACTTCTCCTATCTCCCATTTTAAAGAAATACATGCACGGCATTAAATAATACGACAAACACCTAATAAAATACATTATCTATGAGCAGTCAATCAAGAGATGATTTCTTCAAAACCACAGTCCTGGGCCACCCGGCCGGGTTATTTGTTTTATTCTTCACGGAGATGTGGGAGCGGTTTTCTTACTATGGGATGCGGGCCATATTGGTTCTCTTTCTTACGGCGTCCATGCTAGGTGACAATCCGGGATGGGGCTGGGCTCGAGAGAATGCACTTGCATTACTGGGCACCTATGCTTCACTAGTCTATCTATCGCCCATACTTGGAGGTATGATCGCTGATAGAAAGATGGGGTACCGGCTAGCCGTGGCTTTAGGCGCGCTTTTGATGACGATTGGTCATGCCTCGCTGGCGGTAGAGACGCCCTTGTTTTTGTATATCGGTATTGGGTTCTTAATACTTGGAAATGGCTTTTTCAAGCCCAATATCACCTCTATTATTTCACAGATGTATGAAGGCAGGGAAGATAAGAAAGATGGGGCGTATACTATATTTTATATGGGGGTCAATGCCGGTGCTTTCCTCGGTATCATGTTGTGTGGATATCTGGGCGAGAAAGTCGGTTGGAGCTGGGGCTTTGGACTGGCGGGTATTTTCATGTTTATGGGCATGCTTCAGTTTTGGTTTGCACAGCCATTATTTGGTGATATTGGAAGCAAGCCGCTCAAGAAAGGGGACATCAGTGAAGAAGAAGTTCTGGTAAGTCCTTCGGATAAACGTAATCCATTTACGTTGGCTGACAAGCTCATGATTGCCGTCAGTGCTACCATAGCCTTTTTTTGGATCATCAATGACCCCATGTCAAAGATTGGCAACGTCAACATGTTTGATTTCAGAATAGCCGGTATGGAGGGTTCTACTGCGCTGATACTGTTTGCATTGGCGTTGTTTCTGGTGCTGTTGGTGACCCGGATTATACGCTACAAAGACGTCGTCAGAGACAGGATGATAGCCGTAGCCATATTCGCATTTTTTACCATTTTCTTTTGGGCCTCATTTGAGCAGGCCGCCGGTTCTATGGCTATTTTTGCTCGCGACTACACAGATAGAGCACTTATGGGTACAGCGGCATCAGTTTTCAAGGTCGTTGATACCCTTATCACTGTCATCCCGCTCATCATCATCACATGGGTACTTTATTTGTTATTTAAGCAGACCTTCCGCCGAGTCTCGCTTTCCAATGTGATACTGGCATCGAGTTTTGTCATCGTATGGGGAATCGTAATCTATAAATTGTACAATGAATTTTCATCCGTAGGAACAGAAGTGCCTGCCACCTGGTATGCAGTACTCAACTCCCTCTTTATCATCATCTTCGCCCCCGTGTTTTCTAAGTGGTGGGAGAGTAAGTACAATCCGTCAGCCGCATTCAAGTACGGTTTTGGGCTGATTTTATTAGGCATTGGTTTTGGGTTCCTCGCCTTTGGGGCATCTACCATTCCGCAGGGCGCAGAGACAGCTGCAGTAAGTATGATCTGGCTGATCTTAGCTTATTTATTGCATACACTCGGCGAGTTGTGTTTATCGCCGTTAGGACTTTCTTACCTCAGTAAACTCGTGCCCGGCCGCATGATTGCCATGATGTTTGGTATATGGTACCTGGCTATAGCCATTGGTAATAAATTGGCTCACACCGCCGGCGGCATGATAGATAAAGTGACGCAGGAGTATTCCCTCACTGCATTCTTTCTGATCTTTACATTGATTCCAATAGGAGCAGGTCTGGTCATCATGATGCTCAATAAGTTGCTTAAGCGACTTATGCACGGTGTACGATAGGGAGATTTGTTTGATATGTAGTAGGGAAAATGTGGTAGAGAAGGAATAAAGAAGATTCTTGATTTTCTCATTGGTAATGTTAGTTTTACCTTTGTGGCTTTATCAAGTCGATTAGTATCTCTATCTTGCTATTAATTATTTAAGTTGAATTAAAGTCTTTTTGTATTTCTTTATAGTTTTATCGTTGGTGGTTAATTGAAGTAGCTCCTGTATTTTGAACACTAAATGTTATTTTGTTTAGTACAAGAAATTTAATATGTTTTCTTTGAAAAAGATATTCCATCCATTAAATAATCTGAGATATTGGGGTAAAATTATATTTAAGACTGCTATTTACAATTTGCATCAATGTAATAAAGTGAGTGAATTGAACTTGTCAATGGCGACTTCAAAAATAAATGTTATTGCTTTAAATATTAATTATAAGACTCTGTTATAAATAGTTTTGGAGGGACATGAAATAATACGAATCTATGTAAATATGATTGTTTGGTATTTGAATAGCAAATGTTTGTTTGACTAAGAAAATAATACAAAGTGTTAATGAAAAGTTAAAGTTTAATCAGTATGCCAATATATATATATATATAATTTTAGTGTATAAAATAAAAGTATATGAAATATTTTATTATCTCATTAAGTTTACTCTTTGCTTGTAATGTCAAAGGACAAAATTTAGCTACTGATATTATTTACGTAGAGAGTGCTGACAGTATTACCGTAGAGGCTGATGGTGTGCATATCTTTACTGCAAATGACTCTTATGAGTGGATTTCTGAAGAAGAGTTACAAGAACGATACGGCCCAACTATTTCCGCTGAGGGTTCTTGCGAAGGTTGGAAAGGAACTTTTGGTGGAGTTTTTTTAGTACTGTGTGGTCCTCTTGAATCCATTAAAACTAGTGGTGGTTTGAATGAAATCGTCTGTGGTAATTTTAACCTTTACGTTTGTGCAATTGTAAATGGATTTCAACACTAAATTTATACCTATGAAAAACATCTCTTTTTTATTTACACTTTTAACTTTTATGTTAATCTCTAATGAAACATTTTCTCAAAGTTTAATTTTAAACGATGGTACTTCTGAAATTGCATTAGATATTTATACAATCGATGATGATGGTTCGTTTATTTTTGATCCTTCAAATTCATCACCTTATAATAGGTCTATTAATTCAAATACAGGTAGCGATAATAGCTGTGAACAAGAGAGGGAAAGATCGCCTGATTGGCATGTTATGTGCGGGCCAACTACAATAGCAACTCTAGATGGAGGAAGTGTAAGAACAACTTGCGAAAATACATCGACCGTATTTTGTGCGAAAGTTCTTAAGTCTAGCTTAGGGCTTTAGTTTAAAATAATATTATGAAGCATTTTTGCATAAGGCTGTACATTATTTTATGTTGTATTGGTGTTAGTGTTGATCTGACTGCCGGTCCCAATAAAGACTCTTTACTCATTTTCGTTGGAACCATTCAATGTGATGTCATTAACTTTAAACCTTCGAGTTTGTCGAAGATATCTTTTCTAAAAGACTATGATATCATATATATTTATCCACCTACGATAAAGGAGGACTTTTTAGACTTTTCATTTGAAAGCACCTTTAAAGAATTGATAGCCGATGGGTATCAAGTTGTATCAAGTGCAGAGTTGTTCAGGCAATATTCGCCTGATTACAGTACATGTGTTATTGATACGAGAACTAATACCAAGCATTACAGCTTTGAAAGTTTCTACACAAGTTCTATTGACTCTTTAGATGCTTTACGAATAGAATTAGCAGATAGTACCAGATTAAATTATCCGGACCTGATCGTTCTTGATGAGTCTAGTATCATTCTGACCAGTAATTTGAACACAGCCATCGTAAAAGTTCAGAAAAACTTTGATACCTACAAGGAAATAAAGTCAATTGAGCTTTATAAACATTTACCACGAATACGGGCAAAGCTACTAGAGGGTAGGGGATTGGAAGAGCATGTGATTGATAGCACATTAACTTCTGATTCCATTCTCATATCAAGCATTGATGATCCTTTTCGTAAGAAGTCATATTTTAAGGCCATTGAGGCTACCAATAGATTTCCATTGGTCATTAATGATGTTATGTACACCCTGATTAAAATCACTGTGATCGATTCTTTTTTTGTAAAAGAAGACTCAGACCAAGTGGTATTGAGTAATAAATTGTGCTTACTAAAATTAGACTTAGCATCATTCGAGTTAATTGATGCCTGGCAGATTGATAAAATTGCAGATTTTTCTTTCCATCAGCAAGGGTGGTATGTGACGGATTCTGTCACATTAGTGATTAGCTTAATTGATGATTTTGAAAGGCGGGAGAAAGATACCCCAATCTTGGCTGAGTTTACTTTGGACTCGGGATTTGCATCCTTTAATAGGCTTCTGGATAATAATTATGTCGATGGACAGATAGCTGATCCTTTTACAATGAGTTATATGGGTATGCGTTTTTGCACCACGCCTATTGGAAGACATTTCTTTCTTCATGATGTTGATAAGTCTATTTGGGAGGTGGGCCGTCACTATAAGGTTGCTCAACTTAAGGATTATGAATCCTTTACAATCGACCACTTCCTTGGTGGTCATCTGCCTTCGTCAGCATATCATTTTGACTACTTTGACAATAGGTATAGAATTGCCATCATTAATTATGACAACAGATCAAATGAAGAGGATACAGATTCTGAATTTTCCACTGATGTTGTATTGTTGCATGATGACTTTTCATTTGACAAAACGTTTAGCGTCAATAATCATCCAGGCGTAAAATCAGTATCTCTTTTTGAAAACAAATTGTATCAGGTGATAGAGGAAGGTGATGTGTTTATTCTTAAGAGCTTTCAACTGGATTAGTGTGACTAGACTTAGAGTTTTTAAGAGTCACTTATTATCTCTGACATCGAGTATATAATGCATCGAAGGCTCTCTTTAAAATGTTTAATGCCCGTTTGATTTCGCTAATAGTGATGGTGAGGGGAGGGGTAAGGGTGAGGATGTGTCCTTGAGATACTTTAAAGTTGAGGCCATTGCGGAGACATTCATACATTAAAAACTCAGCGACGTCTAGTTTTGTCCAGTAGTGGTGATCCTTATCCAGGACTATGCCCATGAGCAAAGATGATGCTCTAAATGAATCTATAATTTTATACGTATATTTCCAGGCTTTAACTTCTTCTTCAATTATTTTGCTTTTCTCTTTCCCTAAGGCGATGAGGTTTTCTTCATCGAGTATTTTCATAAGTTCTAAAGCTACAGCTGCCCCAAGCGGGTTTTTTTCATAGGTGTAATGGCCAATTGCCGTATTTTTTAGTACAGCATTGAATAGTGATTTACCAAGAACACCCGCAAAAGGTATCAGACCTCCTCCTAGAGCTTTACCCAGAACAACCATGTCCGGAATGATTCCATATTGCTTGTAGGTGTAGAAGGATCCTGTGCGACCTAGTCCATTTGGTATTTCATCAAAAATGAGCAAGGTGCCATGTTCATCACAGGCTTTTCTGATTCTTTGCCAGTACTCTGCTGGGGGTATAATGGGTACTGATCTCATGGGTTCTGCTATGACGGCAGCAATGTCCCCTTCTTTCTTTAGAATGTATTCTATGTAGGATGCACAGTGAGCATTACATGCATCACCACATTGCCATAGACAGCCCTGAGGGTCAGGAGGGGGAGCGAGATGAGCACCCGGCATGAGTGGGCCAATGTCATTTCTAAATATGGCTTCTCCACCAATAGAGATGGTATCCATGGATGCACCGTGAAATGAGTCCCACAAGGATATGGTCTTATATCGTCCTGTTACTTTCCTGGCCAATTTTATAGCCATGCCCATAGCAATAGCACCTGAGGGCGAGAATAATACTCTGCCCATATCTCCATCGCTACGTTTGACCAATTCTTCTGCGAGCTGCACAATTGTTTCATTGGTAAATCGACGGGGTGAAAAAGGTAATGTATTCATTTGCTTTTGTAGAGCTGCTATCAATCTGGGGTGTCCATAGCCCAGTAAGTGGACATTATTACCATGAAAATCTAAGTAGTCATTCCCAGCGATATCGAAAATAGAACTCTGGTCAGCATATGAAAGTGCCTGCATGCAAGGGGTAGATAGTGCCTGATGATAAAATACTTTAGAGTCTCTTTCTAGTAGTTCTTTGGTTTTGGAGTCTTTGATTTTAGAAATATAATTGTCCCGTTCAATACCGTAATTGATATCACCTTCACTTTTGAAAAGATCATTGGCCATAAGATTCACCTTTTTAGAAGACCGAAAAGTAGTCATATAGTCTGTAAAGAGACTTGGCAATAACATTAAGTTTTGTTTACATAATATTCACATTAACTTAATAGACCTAATGCCTATGTTGCTTCATTCACCTAGTATCTTTCATCTTTAATTCGATATTTTGTTGGGCATCTTATTACAATACATATCGGGTTAATCTGAGGTTTACATTGCGATATTATTGTACGATGTAATTCTTCATTTTATCAGTATCAAGGATTGTTAGCTTAGCTTCTTCTAGTGGTATCAAGCCGGATAGATTTGGTGTGTCCTCATTGCCTACCAATGGTATAGAAATAGAGAGACATACTGTCGTTTTACATTATTAACTAGAATTCGTAATAAGGATTAAAGTCCTTCTCAATGTGATTTTGGGAATACTAAACTTTAGGCTAACCCTAAATACTCCATAAGTAAATCGGAGCAGATTGAGCTGCATGACTGATAAACAAGGAAGTGTCAATCAAGTCATCATGCTTCTAAATTAAAAAATTCTGCGTTCCAGGTGCTGAAGGTTTTTTTAGAGGTGGCCTGTAAATAAAAACTTATGCAACAGATTGAAACTGCTGTAATCGGCGGTGGTATAGCCGGCTTAGCTCTGTCACTAGCCCTTGTGAGGAAAGGTCATAAAGTGACACTCTTCGAAGCGAATGGTGGAGCTTATCAGGCTTCTGTCAGGAATTTTGGACTCATATGGCCGTCAGGGCAGAAAATCGGACCAATGCGCCAAATGGCGCTGCACAGTCGAGAATTATGGATTAAGGCGGCTCGAGAAGCTTCATTTTCTATAAATCCAAATGGTTCACTATACCTTGCACAAACAGATACAGAATGCGATATTATCAATTGGTATGTTCAGAATGACCAGGAAGAAGACAATCCTGCTCGTATTTTAAGTCCTTCTGAGGCTCAGAACCTGGCACCTGCGGTAAAACCTGATCACTTAAAACAGGCTTTATATTATCCTTCAGACGCATGTGTCCAGCCGGTAAATGCATGCAGACAAATCGAAAAGTACTTGAGTCAACATGACATGGTTGATATTCAATACTTTACTAAAGTGCTCATGGTAGATGGGAATAGGCTGATTACTGCCAGAGAGGTCTATAAGGCAGATCGGATATTTGTGGCAAGTGGACACTTTTTCAAAGAATGGTATCCACAATTGTTTGAGACCTCTAAAAGCCGAATTTGCAAGTTGCACATGATGCGGACTACTGAGCAGCCTGATGGCTGGGCTCTCGGCCCTAATCTGTGTGGTGGTCTAACGCTTTTACATTATCCATCATTCGCTGAGGCTCCTGATATCCAAAACCTGCATAAAGAGGCTTTGGATAAGTGGCCCGATCAGATGAAACATGGTATACATGTGCTCATTGCTCAGCACCATGACGGTAAGATTACCCTAGGTGATTCTCACCATTATGAATCTGATGTATCCCCCTTTGACGAAGAAGCAGTTTTTAATGCCATCATGGAATACACTGAACACATCAGTCAGATTCCAAATCTTAAATTGGAAAGCAGATGGCAAGGTGTCTATGCCAAGAGTGGAGATAGCCTACCAATTGTGGAGCGTATTGACGACTACACGACATTTGTCGGAGCTCTAGGCGGTGCAGGGATGACCTTGTCTATGGGTCTTGCTGACTGGGTAGTCAATGACTCTATACCTGAGACATTAGATTTAAGTGGTTCTCGATTCTCTGCACCTGCAGAAAGTAATCCATGAAAACTGCATCGTCAAAATATGAAAAACACTTCAATACAGTCGTATTGGCGTTTTTGGCTTTTGCCACTTACAGTTGCATGTATGCATTTAGAAAGCCCTTCACAGTAGCCACTTTTGAGGATATGTTGTTTCTCGGTATTCATTATAAGATCTGGTTGATCACCGCACAGGTTATAGGCTATACGAGCTCAAAGTTTGTTGGAATCAAGATCATTGCAGAGGTTAGGCATCATCAACGATGGTATTATATTTTAGGTCTGATAGGAGTGGCATGGCTAGCCTTATTGGGTTTTGCTTTATCACCTTCACCATTTAATATCATTTTTTTATTCATCAATGGTTTTCCACTTGGTCTGATTTGGGGGTTAGTGTTCACTTATGTAGAGGGTAGGCAGACCACGGAGGTATTGATGGCTGCCTTGTGTACCAGTTTTATATTTGCTTCAGGCCTCGTCAAAAGTGTGGGTAAGTGGTGGTTAGTCTATACAGATATATCTGAGTTTTGGATGCCTTTTATGACAGGTCTTACTTTTATACCATTGCTGGTCTTGTCAGTTTGGCTCCTGGACAGAAGGCCTGGTCCGGATAAGATAGACATGGCAATGCGAACGGCCAGACCTCCTGTGGATGCAGCACAAAGAAAGTTTATCATTAAATCTTATCTGCCCGGTCTCATACTACTCATAGTGACCTATATGTTGCTGACGGCATTTAGAGACTTCAGGGATAATTTCATGGCTGAGATTTGGATGGACTTGGGCAAGGCAAGTGATCCATCCATTTTTACAAAAACTGAAGTGCCTATTGCCATTGTTGTGTTGGTTATCATGTCTTTGATCGTCGTGATAAGATCCAATAAGAAAGCCTTTATGTTTATTCAGGCGTTAGTGATTGTCGGCTTATTTACCATAGGTTTATGCACTTTATTGTTCATGGATGGCAAGATCAATGCATTCAACTGGATGGTGCTGACAGGAATGGGCTTGTACATGAGCTACATTCCTTTTAATGGTATTTTATTTGATCGGTTGGTTGCTGCGTTTCGCCATGTAGGTACTGCGGGGTTTTTAGTGTATTTGGCTGATGCTTTTGGTTATCTGGGTAGTACGGGTGTTTTGCTTTACAAAAACTTTGGTCAGGCACAATTATCCTGGCTTGAGTTCTTTAGCTATGGTGCTATCATTTTGAGTGGCTTAGGTCTATTGCTCATGATCAGTTCTATGCTATACTTTAAGCAAAAGATTAGAAAATTAAATGAGGAGACGCCATTAGCTCAAACCACATAATATTGAGGTCTTTCCAGTTCAATAAAATGCATTCAATGAACCAAGCATTCTTTATGAGGATATTTCATTTATACTCGTGATGCATAAGCGCTGCGGAGTGGGTAGACGACGAAGGAGGATAGTCACCATCTCATATTATCACATAGTTTGGGCCTAAATGTACAATATTCACAAATATCTAGAGTATAGACTGACAGGTGAGATGGGGACCGAGCGAACAGCGAGCCCCGGAGCATAGCGACCTGTCTCTCCATCTCCTCGCCAGTCCATTGGCGATGAGATGGAGAGACAGGATATGCCCCCAAAATGGTATTTCAAATAGTTATGAGCTCTGTACGTTTAGATGTATTGTTGATACAAGGTATATATTTACTTCAATTGTAGGATATCCTTAAGCGACATGAGATTGTCAATCAAATGGGTGTGTGGAAATTCCTTGAGGTCGGCCTCTGTGTAGGCGCCTGTCGTGACCCCAACAACAAAGGCACAATTGGCAACTGTGCCTTGCAGCATGTCGGATTTTGTATCTCCAATTTTGATGACCTGAGATGTGTCTTTGACATTAAAAGCTTCCATTGCCGCATAAATCATATCGGGCTCAGGTCGTCCCTGCTCTACATCATCGCTGGTGATCAGGAAGTCAATACATTTTCTATCTAGCCAGCCCAGCCTCTGGACAATGATTTCTGCGGTGCTTCTGCCAAATCCTGTATCGAGGGCGACTTTTATGCCGTTTTGGTGCATCATTTCAAAGATATCTTCAGCGTTGGGAGTCGGCTTGAGGTTTTCTGTCGTGGCATAGTGATGATCTAGGGTATTAAGGAAGGTAGCATGAGCTTTTTGCGTGAGCTCGTGATCAATGGCGATGTCCTGGTCGAGATACTGGGACAAAAGCATTGATATGGCCAATGGTTTTGGATAGCCCATCAAGGCATTGACATCATCCATTACCGGGTTGGCGCCTGCTGATACCAGGGCTTGAAATAAATGTTGTTGTACGGCACCGTCATCAGATATAGTGGTGCCAGCCATGTCAAATACAGCTAATTTTATCATTCTTTTTCGTTTTGTGGATGGGTATAATATTCTAGGTTATCAAAAAGCTCGCCTGAAGGACTGAGTACTTTTATGTTGATCTTATCGTTTTGAAAATGGGCTATGGCAAAATGGTGTTTTTGTAATACAGTGTCCATAAATGAGAATTCGGGGTTGGTTACAGTTTCATTGACTCTACCGGCTCCGCCAACCGTAAGCTGTAAGTATCTGCCATACTCTTCATCGTTTATCACTTTTCTTTCATAGACGTGATTATGTCCGGATACGACTAGGTCTACGCCATTTGATATAGCCCGTATGCCTCTAATGACGTCTCTGGTAGCAGGTTCTCCGTCGTAGCCTCCATCAGCTTCTCCTACTGATGGCTGATGCACCAGCAATACTCTGTATCGGGCTTCTTTCCACGCATCGTCGCCGATAATCTCTTTAATTTTTGCTCTATGGTTACTATCATGCCACACTCCGATTGGGAACGATGCATTTAGGTCTATCATCAGGAAGTAGACATCTCCATTTTGATAGCTTCTGACGGGCTTGTAGTTTTCTCGAAGGATGTAGTTCTTTATTAACTTTGCCAGACCGTCGTCATAATATCCATCATAATCGTGATTGCCGGCGATGAAAATACCTGGAACGCTTTTGAAGGCTTCATGACCTGCGATGAAAAACTCTTTCCACTGTGACTTTACATATCCGGTGGCCACAAGGTCGCCCAAACCCATGTGATAATCAATATCACTCCCTGCTATGCTGGTACATATATCATGAAAAGTAGACCATCCTCCTTGAGAGTCGCTCCAAAGAGCCACTTTTAAACCATCTCGATCACTTTGCTCTGGTAGGTCGATGTAGGACGTAGCTGCGCGATCATCTAAAACAACTCTGTAGGCCTTTACATCATTGCGCCATTCATAAGCATCTACTGTGATGTGAAAAAACTCACCTATGGGGCTCATTTTCTTTCGTTTTATTTCGCCTCCTTTCATTTTCATATCGATGAAGGCTGCAGTGGCATTATGGCTGGCTACAGATATTTCTAGTGGGCCCTGATCAGTCTGAATGATATATGGGAAGACAGTAAAGTAAGGTAGGTTTTTATCTTCTATCTGGGTCTTGATATTTGGCGTACTGAGTAGAGTAAGTCTGTCTGAAGCTATTAATGTATCTGCATATTGCAGGGCTTTGATGGTCAGACAGAGCGAGTCAAAAGCAGAATCGTTGTACTGCACTATGTCGTCAAACTCATTCTCAGTGAGTATTTTAAGCTCTCGAATGCCACCACTACCGGCGTCATTGAGTACTCTAAGAACAAGTTCATCACCAGAACGTAAAGACTCAATAGGGTAGAAGAATCCATGCTCTACAGGAATTTGAAGGTCATTCAAAAACACTTGAACACCATCATCTGCATTGATGAAGAATACAGCTTTGTCATCTATATCTTCATGAATTATATGTTTGTACCAAAATGGGGTATTGGGTGCAAGTAAACGATGCGGAATAGAAACAGGCTGTGCCTCATTGAAATTTGGAAACGTACTGACCTGCCAGGTACTGTCATCAGAAAGTAGGAATAACCACTCCCAGTCAGGGATGTATCCGTAATCATGATAAGTACTATTATCAAATGCAAGATAAGGTAGCCACGATTTCTCAGGCATATTCACTGTAAAAATGGATTTTTCTTCCGGCATACAGCTTTGTAGCAACAGCAGGAATGTAATAGAAACAAAAATAGCAGCCAATGATCTGTTCATATTTTTCTTATTTTAAAACCAATCAAAATTGATGTATTCATGGTAGTGAGTGCCATCATCATAGAGTTCCATATAGGCATAGCCATTCTTAGTTTGTTCATAGGGCTCTTTTCTCCACCAGTTGCCTGAAACTGCACCATTGCAGTAGTAGTAAATATTATTGTAGATTAATTGCTCGTAGAGATGGATGTGTCCGCTTAGGCACACTTTGACATTTTTGTAGTTGTAAAACAAATTGATTAATTTTTTTGCATCAGTATGCATCCATGCACCGGGTACTTTCCAGTCACCAGACTTTGCATTGTCACCATCCAGGAATGGAGTGGCACCTAGTATGGGTATATGAGACAGAATAAGTATGGGAGCATCAGAGGGAATGCCTTTAAGTGTATCCTCTAACCATTCGTATTGCTTGTCATCTAATTTGGCGGTGTACCAGCTATTGTCCGGTTTCATATGTGTACTGTCCAGAACTATGAAATGCCATCCGTTTTGAGAGAAGTGATAGTAAGGGTGATCGAGGACTAGTTCATTTTGTGCCCAGCTTTTAGCCTCAGTTGGATTAGTCTTGCCCCATACATCATGATTGCCGATGCAATGCTTAAAATTTAGCATAGTATAGTCTTTCTTGATGTTTCTCCACACGGCCCATTGTGCTTCTACTTCATCTTTGTCTCTTTTGAGAGCGTCCATAATGAGGTCACCACCAGACATGATAAAGTCAGGCTGGTGCTTAGAATGCTGAATGATATGATCCAGACATCGTCTAACACCCTCTTCTGAAGCATTACCGGGCATAAGGTGCATATCGGTCATATGAGCCAAAGTTACAGCTGGCTTTTGATGTTTAATTGACATATTTGATGAATATCCAGGTAATGTCAATGCGCCAAGTGCTGCTAGGCTTCCTTGCTTAATCCAACTTCTTCTTGATGTCATTTTAGTGTTTTTACGACCGAACTATTAATTACTGAAAAGGCATTCAAATTGTATCAAAGGTATGAGTCATTTTAGACTTTATTTTGTGCTGCAAAGATGTTCAGGGAAAATGAATTGTCTTGCAAATGAGGGGCCTGCCCATTGTAAGTCAAACCATCCACCACCACTGCCATTGAAGTATTCAAATCGCAGCTTCTGCTGCCCTTCTTTGAGATCGACCTTGCCACTTTTTTCGATCATGCCGTGGCTACCGTCATTAGTTACAATTTTTTTATCATTGATATACAAAGCACTTCCATCATCGGAGGTAGAGAAGAATTTATATTGACCGGATTCTGGTACTCTGATCGTTGTCTCATAAACTAGTGCAATGTGAGATTTTCTTTTGATCTGAGAGGTGTCTGGAGCGATGTCATGAGACTTGAATGTTTTAACAGGCTTAAATCTTTTAAAATCAGGTAGTCTCTCTAGCCCGTCAATTTCGTAGTACGCTACCTCGACGCAAGGCCGACTAGATGATGAAACTATTCGATAATCTCCGATTGCCGTTCTGCTCTCGGCTCCATCATTTTGAATATATTTCATTTTTACACGAGCTGAAGATGATAATTTAAGACCACCTTCAGGATAGCGATTGCTGCCTAAGTCAGGTTCGCTACCATCCAGAGTATAGTAAAGGTCGTCTGTTTGGTTGTCATGGACTGAAATTAAGACACTATCAATGAACAGTCCGCCTGAGCCTTGATATCCACCTAAGTTGGGCGATAAGAAAGGAGGGTTTAATGCCATAGCCCCTAAACTGTAGGTTGTATCGCAGACCTGACCTTCAAAAGCGCATACTGTAGGCCTGCCTATCCAAGCTCTCGGAATTGGAAGGCGAAGGATATCTACTACAGTAGCTGCCATATCAAATATATAAACAGGGTCAGTGATCTCTATTCCCTGTCGAATCCCAGGACCGGATAAAACATACGGTATCAGTAATTCATCCAT
>SLDF01000324.1 GCA_007125435.1 Saprospiraceae bacterium | reverse complement strand
GAGTCTGAAAATAGCCGTCGTATGATCTAAGTCGCAGCTATTTTGAGTGAGATCGAAGAATAAAAAATACGCGCATAGCCATAGCTACGTAAGTATTTTTTATTGAAGATATCGCTCAAAAAAAGCAAGACTTGGGATTATTAAGATGGCTGTTTTCAGACTCTTAAAAGCGACCCGTAACGAAGTGGAGGGTGATGCCCAAAGCATTTTAATACCGGATAAAGTCATTCGATCGTATTAATGCCCAGATTGTTTATGTGATTGATTATTTTTGCCCTGTATGAAGTTGATATTGCGTTCTTTGTTTTTGTTGTTCTTGCTTACAGGAGTCATCGAAGCTGATGCCCAACGCAACCATTGGTTGAGTGTAGGCCTGGGCGGTGAATCTACAGCGATACGAGACTTTGGTTTTTCGCCATTGATTTATGACGGCTGGCAATTGTCTTACAATATCAATTTTAAGTCTGTCAAGGCTAGTAGGTCGGACTACTTTTTTTTCAATTATGCCAATGGTAAGATGACCAATGACTTTGGTCGAAGTATGGACTTGTGGTCTGCCAGCTTTAGAACATTTACATTCTACCACCCTGGAGATAAAAAGGAGAAAGGCATTCACTGGGGCTGGTCTAACGTAAATTTTGTTCAGCACAGACAACATGAAGATGTCAGTAATTTTAATGGCAGGTCGGACTATTTCACATCTTTCGGGCCATCATTCAGATGGATACAACCACTTCGATTTAAGGGGATGAATCTTACACTGGAAGTTAAAAGTCACAGTCAGTTGATTGGCTTCATGCTGCTCCCCGGCTTTGTGTCATCATCACCAAGTGGCTTTGTTGATAACAGCATTAGTGGGATCCAGCCGTTTCTTCAATCCATTGATTGGTTTGTACCGGGGAAAGCCTGGCATTTTTCGACCATGCCGAGTTTGACATGGCTGTTAAATTCAGGCAATCGGATTAGGCTCAATTATCAATTTGAATTCATTCAGCTAAACGGCATCCATAGATCACAAAGAGCTGGAAGTACTTATTCTATAAGTTTAATAAGTCAATTGTAATGCAAGTATATAAACTAACATATAAGGTGATATGGCTAATCATCATGGGTGTCTACCTCATGCTTCATCTCGGGTGTGAGAAGGCATTGCTACGGCCGGATGGGGAGGCCTCGCCGCAGCAGGTGTTTGACCACTTGTGGAATGATGTCAATGATAGGTACGCTTTTTTTAATGTAAAGAATATAGACTGGGAGGATGTCAGAGACAAATACCGTCCCATGGTCAATGACGATATGAGCGATGAGAGTTTATTTGACGTACTATCTGAGATGCTTTTTGAATTAAGGGATGGCCATGTCAATATTACTACAAATTTTAATCGCAGTCGGAATTGGGAGTGGTTTCAGGATTTTCCCATCAATTACAATCAGAATATCATTGATAGAAGCTATCTGGATAAAGACTTTCAAATCATCGGACCATTCAGAGCCAAGAGCATCGATACTGTTTTATATGTCAATTACCGTTCATTTGGAGATGCTATCGACGTTTCGCACATGAACTCCCTCATGAATTTAGCAGATAGGAACCTTGGACTAATTATAGATATCAGGAGTAATGGGGGTGGCAGTCTGTCGAATGCATATAGAATGATGGGCGCATTGACAGATCGCTCCAGGATTTTTGCAAGGGAGCGGATAAAAACAGGCTCGGGGCCTGATGATTTTTCACCCTGGAATACATTAAGTTATAGTCCGGAAAGGGATAGAGCATTCGACAAGCCGGTTGTCCTGCTCTGCAATCGAGGCAGCTACTCTGCTTCGACTTTTTTTGCTCAGATGATTAAAGTCCTGCCTAATGGTGTCATCATCGGCGATCAAACCGGTGGAGGAGGAGGCATACCTGTATTTGGCGAATTACCTAATGGCTGGATGTATCGCTTCTCTGCTACTCAGACAATCAACCCTGAAGGGCAGCACCTTGAGTTTGGTGTAGAGCCGGATATTTTCATAGATATGACTGAAGAAGATGAACTTCAAGACATTGACACCATTATCGAGGCCGCTTTAGATTACATCAGGCAATTATAAGCCATATTATTCGCCCAGGAGCAGTGCTTTGATCATCTGGAAGACCTCAATGTTGTCAAACAATCTTCCGAATGCTTCAGATCCCGGGCCATAAGCAAAAACAGGTATCATAGTGGCTGTATGCCCTTTCGTAGTCCAACCTGCATCTATATAGTTATCCTTATCTACACCATTGATGCCCATGCCACCCGTCTCATGATCTGCTAAGACAATCAACAAGGTTTCTCCATCAGACTCGACAAAGTCCAGTGCTTTCCCTACTGCTTCATCAAAATCTATGGTTTCTGTCACCTGATATCTGATGTCGTTATCATGTCCTGCCCAGTCAATCTGAGATCCTTCTATCATAATGAAAAAGCCCGAGCCTCCTTTTGCCTTTAAAAAGTCGAGAGCTATACCAGTTGCATTAGGTAGCCAATCTCTGCCTTTTAGTTTTTTGGGAGGGTGTAATGGATCTGTGAAGTAGACCACTTTTTCATATGCGCTGAATTCCAATTCGTCCATGGCCTTACTCTTAGGTAAGAAAATGGTATATCCGTTGCCTTCTAGGTCTTTAATTAAGTTCTTTTTGTCAGACTTCCTTTTGTTGAAATGGTCAGACCCTCCGGCTATGGCAATATCTATGTTAGATGTAATAAAATCCTCTGCAATTTCCTCATACATATTTCTGCTGATCTGATGACCAAAAAAAGCGCCCGGAGTGGCATGCGTCAAAAAGCATGATGCCACAAGACCAATATTATATCCCGACTCTTTTAAGTACTCAGCTATATTCTTTATGCGCTCTCCTTCTGGATTGACACCAAGGTGACCATTATTGGTTTTTTGCCCTGTAGCCAGTGCAGTGCCGGCAGCAGCTGAGTCTGTAACTCTGTCATTAGCAGAATGAGTGGTCATAAGGCCTATAACCGGCATTCTAGTCATGTGGAGTTCATCGGTCGCTTGATAGTAAGCGGCACTTACCTGTGAAAGGCCCATGCCATCTCCTATCATTAGAATGACATTTTTCGGCGAATCCTGAGCATTCACCCAAAAACAAATGATACTAAAAATTGCTATTTTAAATACTCTATTTATCATGATTGATACTGTTTTGATAATTTATCAAGTGTCGTCTAATCAATATGTATACTTCAGTCTTTCGACGTAAAAAAAGACTAAAGGTTGCAAAATGCAAGCTATCTATGGCGCTAAAATATACCTTTTGCCGGGAAGACATCTTACTACGCCCTTGAATTCAAGATTTAATAACACTGAGGCCACTTTTGAGGGTGGCCATGTTAAATTATTGTGAACTTTATCTATACTTTTTTCTTTTTGGTGGTCAAGACAGGCCATGACTTCTTTCTCATCCGGGGTGAGTTCTACAAATAATTGCCTCTGAATAGGAGCTTTTTGCTCAGTTCCGGTCGTCCACTGCATGTGTTCAGCAATTTCGTGTCCATTCTCAATCAATTGGGCTTTTTGAGTCTTGATCAATGCGTGGCAGCCTTTTGCATATTGCTCCTGTACTCGACCAGGAACCGCAAAAATATCTTTGTTGTAAGCTATGCCCATTTCGGCTGTTATCATAGATCCACCTTTTATGGCCGATTCTACTACGAGGACAGCGTCGCTCATACCCGCGATAATTCTATTTCTCATGGGAAAGTGTACGGCTTCCGGTCGGCAATCAATTGTAAACTCTGAGAGAATTCCACCGTTTTCACACATTTGCTTTGCTGTTTGATTATGAGCTGATGGGTATACTTTATCGATTCCTGTTCCCATGACGCCTATTGTCGTCATACCCTCTTGAACAGCTCTGCGATGTGCAGTGATATCAACACCATATGCCAGACCTGATATGATGACTACGCCATATTCTTTTAAGTCGGAGACGATTTGCTCAGTATTTGCTTTGCCGTCAATCGTCGGTTTTCTTGTGCCAACTATGGCAAGTATTCTCTCCGCATTGAGATCGGCTTCACCTTTGAAGTAGAGTAGGACTGGTGCATCTTTGATGCCTTTCAGACGTTCCGGATAGTCTTTGTCCAGAAAGAACAGTGCCTTCACGCCATGCTTGAGCATGTAGTCGTATTGCTTTTGGGCCTCTTCGAAGACCTCTGCGCTTTTTACTTGATTAGCAGTGGCTTCGCCAATACCACTGATCTTAAGGAGTGTTTGTTTCTTCTCCTCAAATACAGCCTCCACGCCACCACAATGGCTCACTAGTAATCTCGCATTGATGGGGCCTACTGTTGGTATCAGAGATAGTGCTATTTTATAGAGGGTGTCATCTTGCATAGCCTTTTAGTTTAGTTGTACATTAGGGTCTAATCTGTAGGCCTGCTCTCTGTACTCCTGAGCCTTCTGATTATTCTCTGAAGCCTCCATGATTTTCGCTGCGGCCAGTCTTAATTTGGCATTGTTTGGCATAAGTTCCATTCCTTTATTGATGATAAAAAAGCCATGATGGTATTGATTCTTTTCTATGAGGTGGTACCTGTATCCCAGGTCCAGGTAAAATTGTTCCATGCGCTCATTCCTGTAAGATTGGCGACTGAGATACTCCAGGTATTGAATCAAAAACTCATGATTAGGTCTGTATTGTCCTACCATGTACAATGCCTCTAGAAGAGGCTCCAGTTCTGAATCTACTCTAAACCTTTCTGCTGCAATACCCGACTTCATTGTCAATGCATCATTGTACGATGGGTGTATCTCTAATGCCCTGTCGATGTATGGTGCAGCTTTATCAAGTAATCGAGCTTTTTCCTCAGGGTCATCTGTAGCTCTGTATTCATTGAAGTAGGCTGTGCCGGTAAAAACATTGGCTCTGGCAGAGTTCTTTGAAATCTTGATAGCAGCTTCATTTAAGCTAAGGGTATTCTTCCACGCCGGTAATCTATCTACAGTCTTATATGTAAATCCAGCTGCATATGCTAAAATCAACAACATGCCCAGTCCATGAAATGACTTGAATGTACCCGGCTTTAAATACTTAGGTATCCACTGTATAGCAGCATAACCCATAAAGACACAAAATGCAACCGAACTGATATACACAAAACGCTCATTCATAAATGTTCCAACCGGAAAGGCAATATTAGAAACTATAGATATAGTGGCGATATAAAAGAATATCAAAAACGATGTGAGCTGTCGCTTTTTCCATGCCAGTAGCATATGTATACCTAGTCCGACATAGATGAAAAGTGATATCAATGTACCGGGTTTGGTCCAGTTCATGATCGGTATATGGTAAGGATAGTAATCATGTGTAAGTGGATGTGGGAAAAATAGCAACTTCAGGTATAAACCCAAAGTATACATGATCGTAGCCAGCTTCTCACTACCTGTCATTTCTACAAAGGGGTTATTCATGAGATTGGTAATTTCTTTGCCACTACTCAGGAAGTATCCTATGACCTGATACCTGATGATGAGGTATATTATGGTTGTGATCAATAGCGGCACCATAGTTTTTATATAATCCTCTCTGACTGGCTTCCTGAAAAAATACATGGCAGCCGGAATGACAGCAAGGAAGGTAATGGCATTTTCCTTAGATAATAAGCCTAGAAAGTAAGCTATCGTGCTCAAGATAAGCCAATAGGCCTTTCGGGTATCAATGTATTTGAATGTGCCGTACAAAGCGCCAAAGGCTCCCATCATAGTCATGATCTCATCTCGACCTTTGATGTTTGCTACGACTTCGACGTGAAGAGGATGAAGAACAAAAAGTAGACTGGCAATAAAGGGGATGGACCACCACCAGGCTTGGCCTTCTTTCAAAGGGAAAAATAGCGAAAGGACTCGTAATAACAACAAAACACTTAAGGCATAGAATATAATATTTCCAATATGCCCGACTTTGGGGTTGAGCCCAAAAAACTCATGCTCTACAGCAAATGTGACAATGGATAGCGGTCTGTATCGGGCGCCGAATACGAAGTCTTTTTGTTCGCCAAAATAGCCTTGAAATGACTCTGTACTAAGAATGTCCCACACCCCCTTCAATCCTTTTTGGACATATTGATTATCATGATATACGATTTTATCATCCAGGACGAATTCATACTGAATCGATGGCAAATACAATGCTACAGCTACTGCTACCAATATCGGGATAGCCCATTTGAAATGAGTAAAAAAATGATCATCAAAGACCTTGTGTCGGCTTACTTTCGACCGCTTTGCCACATCGACCTTTACATTCTTTGCTTGTTGCTTCTGTCTCTTTTTACCCTTGGCCATATTCGTCTTTAAGTGTTTAAGATCTTACCTCACTTTTCTCGTAAAGTTAAAGTATATAATCACGTATGATTGGGCATCACCCTCCTCCTATCGTCGTCGGGTCGCTTTTCAGACTCGTTACAGGGCTCCCTGAACGGTCGGCCTATGCTTCGCTATCGCTGCGCAGAGTCTGGCTCCTGATGTCGCCACCCTTTCACATCGCTGATGCAACGCTGAAGAAAAAACGACAGATTGAAGTAAACCCATCATTCATCCCGAATTATGAATTTCTAATGCATAATTCGAGTCGAAGTGTGAAAATAAAATAAAAAATCTATTGATAGAAATATCGTTACATACTATTAGCATGATAAGGCCAAAAACAGGATGCTCCCATGATTTTTCGCAATGCTATTTGATTTTGAATTATATGTGTTGATACACCGTTAAGGTTTGAAAGCACGCATTAGTTATCTTTTGGAGCCTTTTTTGCAGAATCGCAAACTGATTTGTAAGTAAAGCAGTCTATATTTACAAGATACATATGACGAATTGAAATCTTTTTTATTGACTTGAGTTTAATTCAATCATTCATGTCGAAATGGTTCTTTATTGTCACTTTTTGTTTTAGTTGGTCAGCTCTTCTGAGTCAGTCCGATAAAGACAGTAATTGGCTGTTAAGAGTTGAATATGGAGTAGAAGCTAACGATACCAGACGCTCTAATCTTACGCCTCCACTAAATGACCAACCCGGCATATTCTCGTTTGAGTATTGGGGCACCTATTACATGGGTCTGGATTTGGGGTTTAAAATCATAGGGCATGATCGTTTCAAACTATATGGGGGGCTTGGGCTTAGCTATGAGTTAGCAACCTATCGCAGATCGTTCAATCACTTTTATTTTATTGATGGGTATTCAGATGGATTAGAAAGATACACAAACCGATACCGAAAAGTAAAAATGCCTTTGATCCTTAATGCGATTGTACAAATCAAGAGGCCATTCTACTTATCTGTGGATACCAGAGCAAATTGGCTCATCTATAGGCATATCACCAACACTTCATCAACCAGAGGTCAATTTCCTTACAGACATGCAGTTTTTGAGCAGGAAGCTATTTTTTTACGTCTGGGATTCATCTATCGATACGATAATCTTCTGGTCGGTCTTTATGGTAGAGTCATAAATTTTGAAATACCTGACTATGTACTGTTCAATACGGGCTCAAATCTTGAATGGGGAAGGTTCAATCCTATTAGGCTTGATCTATCATTTGGATATACATGGTAATGAAACATGGCGTTTCAAATGAGAATTTTTACACGGTATTCTTTCCATGGATAAGACTGGCAAATTTAAACGGCAATAATTTCTTCTT